>JBKQQQ010000882.1:0-7685 GCA_052144275.1 Streptosporangiaceae bacterium | reverse complement strand
AAGTTTTACTGTTCCTTTACTATTTACTCATGACTCGCGTGCTGCTCGCGGAGGACGACACCTCGATCTCCGAACCGCTGTCCCGCGCCCTGCGCCGGGAGGGCTACGAGGTGGATGTCACGGCGGACGGGCCTACTACGCTCGACCGGGCGCTGGGGGAAGGCGTCGACCTGATCTTGCTCGACATCGGCCTGCCCGAACTCGACGGGCTCGAGGTATGCCGCCGGGTCCGGGCCGGCGGTTACGCCGTGCCGGTGCTGATCCTCACGGCGCGGGCCGACGAAGTGGACACCGTGGTCGGCCTGGACGCGGGCGCCGACGACTACGTCACCAAGCCGTTCCGGCTGGCCGAGTTGCTGGCCCGGGTCCGGGCCCTGCTGCGGCGGGGGACGGCGGAGGGCTCGGCCGCGCACGGCGTGCGGATCGACCCGGATGCCCGGCGGGCCTGGCATGGTGAGGTCGAGCTTGACCTGACCACCAAGGAGTTCGACCTGCTGTGGATCCTGCTGCGCGACGCGGGCAAGGTGGTCACCCGCGAGCAGATCATGCGCGAAGTCTGGGATGCGAAGTGGTGGACGTCGACCAAGACGCTGGACATGCATATTTCCTGGCTACGCCGCAAGCTCGGCGACGACGCGCATAGCCCCAGGTACATCACCACGGTGCGCGGCGTCGGGTTCCGCTTTGAACGCGGCGACTGACGCCGCAGGCCCAGCACGGTCAGCGGGCCTCGCCGCGGGGTGACCGATGCGCAGGAGGCTGTGGTTCTCGAGCTTTGCCGTCGCGGTCGTCGCCGTCCTCATCGTGGGCGTGCCCGCCCTGGTGGTTGGCGCCGGCCGTGGGGCAGCCGCGCTGGCCATGATCACCGCGCTGATGGTCGCGGCGGCTGCGCTGGCCGGCTGGCTGACGGCCGTGCTCGCGCGTCGGCTGGCCCGGCCGGTCGAGGAACTCGCCGAGGCGGCCGCGCGGCTCGGGGCCGGCGACCCGCGCCCGCTCGGCCGCAGGTACGGGGTGGCCGACCTCGACCAGGTGGCCGACGGGCTCGACACGTCCGCGCGCAGGCTCAGCAGCCTGCTCGCCGCGGATCGTGAGCTCGCGGTGGACGCTTCGCACCAGTTGCGCACTCCGCTGACCGCCTTGTCGATGCGACTGGAAGAGATGATCGCGGCGGCGGACGACCCCGAGGTGGTCCGGGAGGAAGGCAGCGCCGCCCTGACCCAGGCCGAGCGCCTGGCCGACGTGGTGACCCAGTTGCTCAGCCCGGTCCGCCGGGCGACCGCGGCTTCGGCCGCCCTTACCGGCATCGACGAGATCGTCCGGCAGCAGGTCATCGAGTGGGAGCCGGCGTTCCGCCGGGTGCAGCGCAAGCTGGTGGTGATAGGCGTGCGCGGCCTGCAGGCCCACGTCACCCCGGGCGGGCTGGCTCAGGTGCTCGCCACGCTGCTGGATAACGCGCTCATGCACGGCGGGGGAACGGTGACCCTGCAGACCTCGCAGAGTGCGCGCTCGGTCGTGATCGAGGTCAGGGATGAGGGCAAGGGCGTCCCGCCGGAACTAGTGTCCCGGATCTTCGAGCGGAGCGTCAGCGGCCGCCCCGAGGGGCTGGGGCTGGGGCTGGCGCTGGCGCGGACGATGGCGGCGGCGGACGGCGGCCGCGTCGTGCTGGTCAAGGCGAAGCCCGCCACCTTCGCGGTCTTCCTTCCCAGGAACCCGCTCCAGGCAGGCACCCAGCCGGTTCGCGGCCCCGCGTAACGCGGCCGCCACGCTAGCGGCGCGGGGCTAGCGGCGCCAGGCTAGCGGCGCGGGGCGTCGGCGGGGTCGAGGATCTCCCACGGCGGCCCGTACCCGCGCTCCGCCTCGCTCGTATCCGCGACGTCGACGATCCCGGATACCGCGGCTTCCCCGGCGGCCACAGCGGCTCCGGGAGCACCGGCCAGGAATACCCACTTCTTGTACGAGAAGTACCGGAAGATCGTGCCGAGCCCGGTGCCGGCCACGCTGGCCGCGTTGTAGGCCAGCGTGCCCCTCATGTCGAGCCCGTAGGTGACGATCGCGATAACGCACTCGGCGATGGCCAGGCCGACGACGTTCAGCGCGACGAACAGGGCTCCCTCGCGCAGCAGCGCCTGGTTGACCCGGTGCCTGAAGGTCCAGAACCGGCTGCCGAGATAGGTGACCACGGTGGCCGCGGTGATGGAAAGACCCTTGGAGACCATGGGACCGATACCGACAGCGCCGTGCAGGTAGGCCGCGCCACCCAGGTCGATGACCGATCCGATCAGGCCGACCACACCGAATTTCGCGAGCTCAGGGATCAGTTCGGCGAAGCGCTTGCGAAGGCTCACCATCCTGGGCATACGAAACGGTCCTTTCGGGACGGCATTAAGCGGCCTGTGCGCGACCCCCGGTACAGGCTCCAGACGAGACGTGCACATGCTACCGGCCGCGCTTAAGTGCCGACTCCGCCTTCCCTGAGACCAGGCTATGAAACGCCACACATTCCGCAGTCCGGGCAAATGCCCGCCAGTCAGCCGGCCGCGACGCCAGCTAGCCGGCGCGGACATGAAGCGGGTCAGGCGCTGACCGTGCTCTCCCGCCCGGTTCGCGCGATGGCGTGCCAGCCCAGGTAGACCACCGCCGTTATCAGGAACCCCACCTCGAAGGTCAGGTCTCCGACCGAAGGCACGTGCTTGGGCACGAGCCCGACGTACTTGGTCTGGTTGGAGAACAGCCAGATCGAGATGCCCATCCCGAGCAGCATGGCGACCGGCCCGGCCCAGTTCGTCCGCTTGGTCGCGAACAGCAGCGTCTCGTCCGGGTTGCGCCGCAGCAGCTGGTCGCAGAAGTAGACGGCGAGCCACGGGGCGATCCAGTACGCGATGATCAGCAGGAAGTTCTCGTAGTCGGAGCCCGCGTTGTGCAGCCCGTTCCAGGCCAGGAAGAACCCGATGGTGCCGAACCCGAGCGCGACGATCGCGCGGCGCAGCGAGAGCGGCAGCTTGATGCCGATCGCGGTGAACGACAGTGCGCCGGAGTAGATGTTGAGCACGTTCGCCGAGACGGCGCCGAGCGCGATGGCCAGCAGCGTGAGGTCGGCCAGCGGCTTGGCCAGCAGCCCGGTGAAGGCGCCGGTCGGGTTGCTGCCGAGGGCGGCGGCCGGGCTGACGAGCGTGGCGGCCGCCGCGCCGACGGTCTCGAGCAGCGCGCAGGACAGGAAAAGCCCGAGCCCGGACCACAAGGCGATCGCGGCCTTGCTCGTCTCTGGCTTGAAGTACCGGGTGTAGTCAGACGCGTACGGGTTCCAGCCCACCGCGTACCCGAACGACGCTCCCAGCGTCAGCAGGAACGCGCCGGGGATGGTCTGGTGGTGGGCGCCCGGGTGGGCCTTGCTCAGGATGACGCCGGCCGCGATCAGGAAGATGACGGTGAGGATGGGGAAGGCGTAACGCTCGAAGACGTGCACTAGGTTGTAGCCGAAGAACGCCACCACGACCTGCACCGCCACGATGATGAGCAGGCAGAGCACCTGCGGCAGGTGGGTCAGGACGTTCAGCGCGAAGGCGCCGCTGACGCTGTTCACCGCGAACCAGCCGATGCCGGCCGTGACCGAGTTCAGCCCGGCGGGCAGCGCGTTGCCCCAGTAGCCGAACCCCAGCCTGCTCAGCACCATCTGCGGCACCCCGTACTTGGGCCCGCGCATGGACAGGATCCCCTGGGTGACGCCGCCGATCGCGCTGCCCAGGATGAGGGCCAGCGCGGCCTCCCAGAAGCCGAGGCCGAACCCCGCGACCGCGAGCACGCCGACGAAGATCGTGGCGAACTCCATGTTCGGCGAGGTCCAGGTCCAGAAGAGCTGGAGCGGCCGGCCGTGCCGTTCGTTGAGCGGGATGAATTCGGCGCCGCCCGGCTCGACCGTCATGACCTGGGTGCCGTAGCTGCCCTCGCGGACGAGGACGCCGGGACCGGCGTCGCCGCTGTGTGTGACGTCCTGATCCTGTGTCGCCATCTGCGCTCCCCTCCGGTGGGACCATGGTCTTAAGGGTTTTACCCCGATAAATGCGGCGCGAAAGTCAGGAGTGTTTCGTAGCGGAAAATCCTGGACCCCGCCCGAAACGGTTGCGTTACATCCTGGCCGCCTGCGCTGGTGCCGGTCCCGTAGGGTACGGAGCGTGACCGATTCAGCGGATGCGCCCCTCCCGCCGCGTTCAGCTCCCGTCGCGTCGCCCGGCGTGCCCGTGGTGGGTATGGTCGGCGGCGGCCAGCTCGCCCGGATGACCAGCCAGGCCGCCACCGGCCTCGGCGTCGGCTTCCGTGTCCTGGCCGCCTCGGCCGTGGAAAGCGCCGCCCAGGTGGCGGCGGGGACCTGGCTGGGGGACTACCGCTTGCTGGCTGACCTGCGCGACTTCGCGGCCGGCTGCGACATGATCACGTTCGACCACGAGCACGTGCCCGACGCCCACCTGACCGCGCTCGAGCAGGACGGCGTCCAGGTCCGGCCCGCCGCCGCGGCGCTGCGCTTCACCCAGGACAAGCTGGCCATGCGGGAGCGGCTGACCGGGCTGGGCGTGGCCTGCCCCCGGTTCGCGCCGGTGCGCGCCCTCGCCGAGGTCGAGGAGTTCGCGGACGGTTCCTGGCCGGTGGTGCTCAAGGCGGTCAGCGGCGGCTACGACGGCAAGGGCGTGTGGGTGTGCGAGTCCGCCACCGAGGCCGCGGAGGTGCTCGCGCACGGCATCCACCTGATCGCGGAGGAGTACGTCCCGTTCGAGCGTGAGCTCGCGGTTCTCGCGGCGCGCTCGCCGCACCGGCAGGGCGCGGTGTACCCGGTGGTGCAGACGGTCCAGCGGGACGGCATCTGCCGTGAGGTGATCGCCCCCGCGCCCGGCCTGGCTCCCGGACGGGCGGCGCAGGCCGCCGAGCTCGCCCTGCGGGTCGCGGAGGAGCTCGGCGTGACCGGGCTGCTGGCGGTGGAGATGTTCGAGACGCAGGCCGGGCTGCTGGTCAACGAGCTCGCCATGCGCCCGCATAACTGCGGTCACTGGACCATCGAGGGCGCGCGCACGTCCCAGTTCGAGCAGCACCTGCGGGCCGTCCTGGACCTGCCGCTCGGTTCCCCGGCGATGGCAGCACCGGTCGCGGTGATGGCCAACGTGCTCGGCGGCGACGATGCGGACGTCTACGACAGGTACATCCACGTGATGGCCGCCGACCCGACCGTGAAGGTGCACATGTACGGCAAGCCGGTGCGCCCGGGCCGCAAGATCGGCCACGTCACGGTGACCGGGGACCGCGATAACACCGATCCGGAGGAACTGGCGGACCGGGCCCGCCGCGCCGCCAGCTACCTCCGCTGGGGCAAAGAGGACGGAGATTGAGGCCCATGGGGAGCAGCATCCTCGTCGGGATCGTGATGGGCAGCGATTCGGACTGGCCGGTGATGCGCGCCGCGGCCGAGGCGCTGGACGAGTTCGCCGTTCCCTACGAGGCCGATGTGGTATCCGCGCACCGGATGCCGCACGAGATGATCGAGTACGGCTCGTCAGCGGAGCGCCGCGGGCTCCGGGTGATCATCGCCGGCGCCGGAGGCGCCGCGCATCTGCCCGGCATGCTGGCGTCGGTGACGCCGCTGCCCGTGATCGGCGTGCCCGTCCCGCTGGCCAACCTGAGCGGCCTGGACTCGCTGCTCTCGATCGTCCAGATGCCGGCCGGCATTCCGGTCGCGACCGTCGCGGTCGGCGGTGCCCGCAACGCGGGCCTGCTGGCCGTCCGCATCCTCGGCGCCGCCGACAGCCCGCAGGGCGCGGCGCTGCGCGCCAAGCTGGTCTCCTTCGCCGAGGCTCTGGCGGACCAGGCCCGCGCCAAGGGTGCCGCCCTGCGCGGTCGGCGTCCGTAGTCTGGGGCCGAACGAGTGGGGGTTTTGCCCTCATAACGGCTCTTTGTCCGGATAAGGGAAACTGGACGTGGCTATAGTTACCCGGCAGCCTTAGACAAAAGGGCCAATCCTGGGGGTGCTAGGAGGCGCGCGTGAGCATCGGCGCGACGCTGGCCGCAGCCCGCCGCCGGGCCGGGCTGACGGTCAGCGAGGTCAGTCACAGCACTCGTGTCACAGAGCCCATCATCCGGGGTATAGAGCTGGATGACTACGCTGCGTGCGGCGGTGATTTCTATGCGCGGGGCCATATCCGCGCCATCGCCCGTGCTGTGGGGGAGGATCCCTTGCCGCTGATTGACGAGTTCGACTCGGCGTGGCGATCGGAGAAGGAAATCACGGCGGCGGAAGCCTTCCAGCCGGGCATGCCGCTGCGGAAGCGCGAGCGGCGGCGCGTGCGCTGGACGGCCTTCCTGGCCGTGCTGATGCTGGCCGTCCTGGGCTTCACCAGCTACAAGTTCGTCGCCGGAGTAGGCCGGGACCGGCGCTCCTCCGCCGCCGCCAGCCCGCGCCTGTCCCCGCCGGCCGCCCGTACCAGCCTGCCGGCCAGCAGCTCAGCCGTCCAGGCCGGCGCCGGGGCTTCCCCGGCCACCACTTCCCCGGCGAGCCCCCCGGCTTCGGCGAGTACCACACCTTTGGCCAGCCCCGTGGCGGTCCAGGCTCTCACCCCGGCCAGCGTGGCGGCCTTCGGCCCGGCCGGCCTGGCCGACGGCGACAATCCTCAGCTGGCGGCGCTCGCCGTCGGCGGGAACGCGGCCACGCCCTGGTTCAGCCAGTGGTACGCCACCCCGCAGTTCGGGGAACTGAAGACCGGAACGGGCCTGCTGCTCGACATGGGCCACCCGGTCACTGTCTCCTCGGTACGGCTTTCGCTGGTCAGCCGCTCCGGTGCCGATCTCGAGCTACGAGCCGGGGCCAAACCCGTCCCGTCGTGGCTGCCCCAGGTGGCGACCGTCTCGAACGTCGGCGGCACGGTGCAGTTCCAGCTCAGCGCGCCGGCGCACGTCCGCTACCTGCTCATCTGGTTCACCAAGCTGCCGCCGGACGCCGCCGGCACCTACCAGGCCAGCGTCTACAAGATCACCGTCCAGGGCCAGCCCTGATTTCCCTGGCCTCAGCTGAGCTCGCCAGCGGGTACGTGCGGGAACGCAAGCAGTTCGGCCGCGCGGTGGCCGAATTCCAGGGCCTGCAGTTCATGCTGGCCGACATGGCCATGAAGCTCGAGGCGGCGCGCCAGCTCACGGCTCCGGTACAACTACCGCCTCTACCCGACACCTGGCCAGCAGCAAGCGCTGGCGAGGGAGGTCCGCTGGTCCCGCGACCTGCCCTCGGACCCGGCCAGCGTCACTGTGATCAAGGACGCGGCAGGCCGGTACTTCGCGTCGTTCGCGGTCGAGACCGGCCCGGCGGCCGACGCGGCCCGGTTCCCGCCATCAGGCACCGAGGTAGGCATCGACCTGGGCCTGACCTCGTTCGCGGTCCTGTCGGACGGCACGGTGGTCAGGTCACCGAAGTTCCTGCGCCGCGCCGAGCGCAAGCTGCGGCGCTTGCAGAAGTCCCTCAGTCGCAAGGCTCCGGGCAGCAGTAACAGGGAGAAGGCGCGGGCTAGGGTAGCCCGCGCGCACGCGAAGGTGGCCGATTCCCGCCGGGATTTCCATCACAAGACCTCCACGCGGATCATCCGCGAAAACCAAGCGGTGTACGCGGAGGACTTGTGCGTGGCCGGGCTTGGCCGGACCCGGCTGGCCAAGTCGGTGCA
>JBKQQQ010000881.1:0-4142 GCA_052144275.1 Streptosporangiaceae bacterium | reverse complement strand
CGCACGGCTGGAACCACGCCTTCGGCGGCGGCAAGCTGCCCGGGACGGCGCGCTGGTTCGAGTCCATCGGCATCCGGCCCGGCCGCCTGCACGCGCTGTTCGCCACGGTCACCGAGCTTGGCGCGGGCGCCCTCCTCGTACTCGGGCTGCTCACCCCGCTGGCCGCGGCGGCCGTGGTCGGGACGATGGTCGTGGCGCTGGTCGCCAACCACGCCAAGAACGGCTTCTTCATCTTCCGGCCCGGGGAGGGCTACGAGTACGTGCTGATGATCACGCTCGTGTCCGGCGCGCTCGGCGCGCTCGGCGCGGGCAGCTGGTCGGTCGACCGTGCGGTCGGGTTCGGCGTGCACGGGTGGGCTGGATTGGCGATCACGGCCGTGGCCGGCGCGGGCGGCGCCGCGCTGCTGCTGGCCACCTCCTGGCGGCCCGGCCCGGCCGCGTCCCCGGCGTCCGTCTCGGCGCCGGTTTCAGCGTCGTCCGCCGAAGGTACGCCGTAGGCCGTCGACCCACTCGCGGGGGATCTCCCCACGGGATGAAATGCCCGCCGTGGTCGTGCGCGGTGACGAACTGATCCACCCGCCGGTCCAGGCGTTCTGGGACGCCGCCGTGACGGGATCGTGAGCGCAGGCTAAACGCGGGTCATGGCTGCCCGTCTGCCGGGTTGGTGGCGAGAACGCAGGCGACCGGCGGGTCGAGGACATCCTCAGCTGCCCCAACTTCGTCGGCGTCATCGCCGCCCGCCTTGCCGGATCCCCCCTCGAAGAGGCTCACCGTCACTGACGTGGGGCAATGGCCTCAATTCCGCCGGATCCGCGGGCCATCCACGCCCCGCAGGCGCGGACCATCGTCAGACCGATACCAGGTCGCAGACGAAGATGAGGGTCTCGCCCGGCGCTATCGCGTGCCCGGCGCCCCGCTCCCCGTAGGCCAGATCCGGCGGGATTATCAGCTGACGGCGGCCGCCGACCTTCATGCCCTGCACGCCCTGGTCCCAGCCGGCGATGACCTGCCCGGCACCGAGCTCGAACTGCAAGGGATCGCCCCGATTCCAGCTCGCGTCGAATTCTTCCCCGGTGGAGAACGCGACCCCGACATAGTGAACCTGGACCATGTCGCCCGGGTTCGCCACGCCGCCGTCACCTTCCCAGATGTCGGTGACCTGCAGTTCGGCCGGCGCTTCGCCGCCGGGAAAGTCGATCTCGGGCCTTCCGATGCTCATACTCGCCTCTCGCCTCAGTAGTTATTAACGACGCGGCCGGTCCGGGCCAGGCAGCAGCCCTTCGGCCGATCACCGCCTGAGCCTATGCGCCCGGCCGCGCACCAGCCACCACACGAGCCGCGCCCAGCCGCTAAACGATTTGCCAGGCAGTCATCCGACGGCAGGCTGCCCAGTCGGCCAGGTCGTCGCCGACCGGGACGCCGTGGCCCGCATATGGGTCGGCCAGGGGTCGCTAAAGAGTAAAAAACGTTATATGATTCAGCTCTGTCGATGCTATCGTCGGAGGACTCAGATGACCGGGCTGGAATATGGGCTGTTCGACTGTGACACCCACTGCTACGAGACACGCGATTCGTTCACCCGGTACCTGCCGGAACAGTGGCAGCAGCACGCCATCGCGCCGGTGCGGCTGCACGACGGCACCGAACGCATTCTCGCCGCCGACCGGATCGCGGTCTTCAACTCCGAGCAGGGCCTCGGCTTCGACCTCGCCTACCGGCCGGGTTCCCTGAAGGAGATGCTCCGCCAGATGGCGTCCGGCAACCCGGACGAGACCTACCAGCCCGAGCCGATGCGACCCGAATACCTCGACCGGGAGGCCAGGCTCAAGCTCATGGAGGCGCAGGGCGTGGATCGGGCGGTGGTGTTCCCCTCGGCGATGGCGCTGTCCGTGGAGAACTACGTGAAGAACGTGCCCGCCGTATACGCCAACATCCACTCGTTCAACCGGTGGTTCGACGAGGAGTGGGGATTCGGCCGGGACGGCAAGATCTTCGCCCCCGCGCTGCTCTCCCTGGCCGACCGCGACCTCGCGGTCGCCGAGCTCGACTTCGTGCTCAACCAGGGCGCCCGGATCATCCTGCTGCCCACCGGGCCCGCGTACGGGCGCTCACCCGGCGACCCGTACTTCGACCCGATCTGGGCCCGGATGAACGAGGCCGGCGTCACGGTCGCCTTCCACATCATGGAGAACTGGTACAACGAGAACATCGCGGCGGCGTGGGGCCATGACCCGTGGCCCGGCTCCTGGCACATGTCCGCCTGGCAGTGGAACAACCTCTACGGCGAGCGGCCGATCGAGGACACGCTGTCCGCGTTGATCTTCGACAACCTCTTCGGCCGTTTCCCGGACCTGAACGTCCTGGTCGCCGAGTTCGGCGCGTCCTGGGTGCCGCACTTCATCGAGCACATGGACAAGAGCCGGGGGATGGGCCGCAACGGGCCGTGGATCGGCGGCAAGCTGACCGAGCGGCCCAGCCGCATCTTCCGGCGGCACGTGCGGGTCGTCCCCTATCCGGAGGACGATATCCCGCGCATCGCCCGCGACCTGCCCGACGTCGATTGCCTGGTAATGGGCTCGGACTTCCCGCACGCCGAAGGCCTGGCCGAGCCGGCCGAGTTCGCCGGACTCCTGACCGGCCTGACCGGCCAGCAGCAGCGCCAGGTCCTCCGCGACAACGCGGCCAAGCTGTTCGGCACCGACTAACCCCAGCCGCCGCGCCCGCACGCCTCTGCGCAACGCTTTGTCTGCAGTATCGCGTGCCCCTTCACCACGATCCCCGCAGACCGGTTCGGACCAAGTGTCGGGCCGTTAGCCTTTCCGGCTGGGACTTGAGTCCCTGTGGGGTGATCTGCCTGGTCGTAATTCTTCAAGTATGACCGCGCAGGATGATGCGCTCTCTGAGCGAGAGTGCTGGGAGTTGCTGGCGACGGCTTCGGTGGGCCGGCTGGCGTTGTCGGTCCGCGCGCTGCCGGTGATCTTGCCCGTTCAGTACTGCCTGAACGGGCGCAGGCTGGCGGTGTGCCTGGGGCACCACGGGCTGCCCGAGCAGGCGCTGGACGAGACGATCATCGCGTTCGCCGCCGATTCGATCGACCCGGTGACCCGGTCGGGCTGGTCGGTCCAGGTGCAGGGCAGGTCGGTGGTCCCCCGCAGGCTCCGGATCGATACCGACTGCGGCTGGCCCGCGGCGACGGCTCAGGTCGTGGAGATCGAGCCGGGGAAGATTAGCGGCCACCGGATGCACCTGTGTCCGTTCATCGACACGCTGCTAGCCGCCGGCCCACAGCTGCCGACCCCGTGAGAGCCGCATCCCGCGGCTATCCGGCGGTCAGTGCTTCCAGGTTCTCCGCTTTCCCGCTTGGCAGGGTCATGAGCGAGGCGACAGCCAGCGTGCCTGGCCTGACGGCGGCGCGGCCGGCTTCCCCGCGCTGCGCGGCAGCGGGATCGGTGATCGCGGCGACGATGCGGCCAAGGAAGGAGCGTGTGGTCGCGGCCGTGACCAGGTATGCGATCACCGGGCACAGCCAGGCCCCGGGCGGGGGTCGGTAGACGCCGTCCAGCCCGACCAGGGTGGCCTGTTCGCCGTCCGGGACCAGGGTGATGTCGGCATCCAGGACCGGGAACCGCTGCCCGCTCGCATCGGCGGCCTCCCACCGCAGTATCAACACCGATACCGCGCCGCGCCGCACAGGTCCCCGTGAATGCACCAGAACCAGCCCGGGGAGCCCCGCCGGGGCTATCCCGGCTGTCACCTCTTCCCAGGCCGCGAATGAGGCCCGGACCAGCACGCCAGCGCCGACCGGGCAGGCCAGCCGGGCCGTCGCCGCCGCGGCGCTGACCGCGGCTCGTGTTTCGCCGCCGATGAACATGCCCGTATCACACCGGGCGGGCCACCAGGCGGGTATGGCCCTTGGTCCCGGCATCCGCGCCGGAAGTCCCCGCCGAGCGGCCCGGCCGGCCCGCATCGGTACAGCAAGTCACCAGGCCGCCCCGTGGCCGCTACCCGGGTGCTTGGACCGGAAGATATGATCGCGGATCTCGTGGATGGTGTCGTCCAGCCGCTGGAGCGCATCGCTGATCCGCTCCCGGGCCAGCTCAGCGGGCTGGCCTGCGGCCGTGTCCATGCTGAGCCCGACGTGG
>JBKQQQ010000880.1:0-8594 GCA_052144275.1 Streptosporangiaceae bacterium | reverse complement strand
GATATCTCCGTGATCGGTTTCAACGACATGCCGTTCATCGACCGGCTCCGGCCGCCGCTCACCTCGGTACGCTTCCCGCACTACCAGCTGGGCACCGAGGCGGCGCAGCTGCTGCTCGAGCGGATCGCCGGGGGCGACGGACCGGTGAAGATCCTGTACCTGGCGCCGGAGCTCATCGTCCGCGGATCCACATCCGAACGTCTCGCGCCGGAGGCCGGGACCGGCCAGGAAGACACCGGCGAGGCGGTCAGCCCGCCGGTCCCGCTTCGCCCCGCTCCAGCAAGGCGAAGCCGGGCGAACATGTAGCAATCGATTGCTGACGAGGGAACGGTCCATAATCACCGGCCCCAATCATTCGGTCACACACGTTATCACGACCGGCCCGGGGGCTGCATCCTGCCGGGGACACCCGGCGCCCGTGCGGTCCGCAGCCCCGCCAGCAGCCACGGGACCGAGCGGCCCGGCCTGATTCACCCGGCGGGCGGCGGCCCGCCACCGTGTCCTGGGAAGCGATTTGGTCCGGCTTTGGTAACAGGTTGGACATTCAGCATTGACAAACGTATTGCCGAAGGACCAATCTCAGGTGTGCAAACGATTGTGACCAGAGAGGGAGGGGATCTGGCGACATGGTCGGACATGATGACGCCCGTCGGCTCGGCTGGCTGGGCACCGGCCGCATGGGGGTGGAGATGGGCCGCCGGCTTCTCTCGGCCGGCTGTGACCTCGCTGTCTTCAACCGTTCCATGGGCAAAGCCGAGCCGCTGATACGGCTGGGCGCAAAGCCGGCGGGAACCGCTGCGGAACTGGCGACTAGGGATATCGTCTTTATAACGGTTGGCTCGTCGGATGACCTCATTTCCGCGGTCCTGGGTCCGGACGGGCTCATGTCCGGCCCAGGGGCGGCACCTGCCGTGCTCATCGACTGCTCCACGGTATCGGCCGATGCCTCAGCCCGGGTGAGGGCCGAGATCGCCGACCGGGGTACCGCCCTGCTCGCCGCGCCGGTGATGGGAAACCCCAAGGTGGTGCGGGCCGGAAAGATGACGGCCGCCGTCTCCGGACCCCGGGACGCGTTCGTCCTGGCAGAGCCGTACCTGAACATGCTGGGCAGCGGTGTCACCTACGTGGGTGACGGCGAGGTGGCCAGAACGGTTAAGCTCTGCCACAATTTGTTCCTCGGCGTGGTGGCCCAGTCGCTCGCCGAGATAACCGTTCTTGCGGAAAAGAGCGGGATAAGCAGGCAAGCGTTCCTCGATTGTCTCAACAAGAGTGTGATGGGTTCCCTGTTCACCGGTTACAAGACGCCTGCGTACGTGAACCTCGATTTTGAGCCCACGTTCACCGCCACGCTGCTGCGCAAGGACTTCGATCTTGGCCTGGCCGCCGCGCGGGAACACGAAGTGCCGATGCCCGTCGCTGCGGTGGTCCACCAGCTGATCCAAGGACTGGTGGGACGCGGATACGGTGAGTCCGACTTTGCCGCCCTGTTGCAGCAGCAGGCGGATTCTGCGGGCTTGCCGCTCGTCAGCGAGCACGCAGAGATCTCTGATGGGCTCGGCACCAGCGACACTTTATCCGTGCAAAATCCGAACGAGAGGAAGGAGGCACCGGACGTGAGACCCCACCTCCCCTGGCTCTCCAAGAATTGCCTCGCCCTGAGCGCGGCAGCCATCCTGTCTGCCGGCCTCGTGGCGGCCTGCAGCAGTAGCAGTAGCAGTAGCAGCACCGGCGCCACGGCTACCAGTTCCAGTCCGAGTACCAAGGCGCCGATCACGATTGGCGCGTCGCTCTCGCTGACCGGCGACTTCTCCGCCGACGGCCAGGCCTTCGAGCGCGGCTACCAGCTGTGGGCCAGCGACGTGAACGCGAAGGGCGGCCTGCTCGGTCGCCAGGTCACGCTCAAGATCCTCAACGACAACAGCTCACCCACGCAGGTCCAGACGAACTACCAGACCCTGTTCGCCCAGGACAAGGTGGACCTCGCCTTCGGGCCGTTCTCCTCGCTGCTGACCACGCCGTCGGCATCGGTCGCAGCCAGGTACGGCTACGCGCTGGTCGAGGGCGCGGGCGGAGCGCCGTCGGTGTTCGAGAGCCCGGCCAACGTGTCGGCCCACAACGTGTTCGACGTCAGCCTGCCGATCGAAGACGAGATGATTCCCTTCGTCAACTGGGTCGCCTCGCTGCCGCCCAGCGAGCGGCCGAAGACGGCGGCCTACCCGATGGCCGACGACCCGTTCGCCGACCCGCCGGTCCAGCTCGCCCAGCAGAAGCTGCAGGCGCTCGGGGTGAAGACGGTCTACTCGAAGATCTTCCCGGCCGAGGTCGCCTCCTACAAGCCGGCGGCCGACCAGGTGGCCGCCACCGGCGCGCAGGCCGTGGTGCTCGGATCCACCGATGTGCCGACGGTGGCCGCGTTCATCCAGGCGTTCCAGCAGCAGCACTACAACCCCAAGATGTTCATCTGCGCCGCGGGCCCGGACCAGGGCGCCGCGTTCACCTCCGCGGTGGGCAAGCCCAACGCGACCGGGATGATGGTGCCCAACGGCTGGTACCCGGGGTACGCGAATGCGGCCAGCCAGGCGATGGTGCAGGAGTACGTGGCCAAGTACGGCGGGACCCCGTCGGACGTCAACGCGGACGTGGCCGAGGCCTACTCGGTCGGGCAGGTGATGGCTCACGCGGTCACCGCGACCGGCGGCACCGACAACGCGAAGATCATCACCTACCTGCACAGCGGCGTGACGATCGACACCGTGCAGGGACCGGTGACATTCGATTCGCTGGGCAAGAACAGTGCCGCGGCGGCGTTCACCTTCCAGTGGCAGGACAGCGGCACGACGTTCAAGCAGGTCCTCCCGGCCGGCGTGGCCGGCTCGGTGGCGATCATCAACCCCAAGCCGAACTGGACTAGCTAGCCAAATGGCACAGGAGATCTACCGGGCTATCGTCGACGGAATACTCACCGGTGGCGTCTACGCCCTGATGGCCGTCGGCCTTACGCTGATCTTCGGCGTGCTCGACATCATCAACATCGCCCAGGGTGTCCTGGTCATCCTGGGCGCTTACCTCAGCTACGAGCTGTCGGTGCGGTTTCACATCGACCTGTTCGTCGGGTTGCTGGTCACCGTGCCCGCCATGTTCGTGATCGGCGTCGTCATCCAGTGGGCCTTCATCCGGCGGCTGCGCGGCCGGGAACGCACGTCCATGACGCTGCTGGTCACCTACGCGGTCGCGCTGATCATCGAGGGGATCCTCTACGAGATCTACGGGCCCAACCCCAAGACGCTGAACGCCTCGTACGTGCAATCCAGCGTGCACATCTTCGGCTTCTACCTGTCAGACATCTACCTGTACGGTTTCGCGCTGGCGGTGCTGATGGTCGCAGGCATATACCTGCTGCTGTACCGGACCACGTTCGGGCGCAGCGTACGGGCCACGATGCAGGACGAGACGGCGGCGCGGCTCGTCGGCATCGACGTGAACCGGGTCGCCGCGGTCACCTTCGGCGTTGGCGTCGCGGTGACCGCGGCCGGCGGCATGATGTTCGGTGCCACCAACTCCTTCAACCCCAACAGCGGCTACGACCTGATCTCGCGGCTGCTCGCGATCATCATCCTCGGCGGGCTCGGCAGCATCGGCGGCGCGCTCGCCGCGTCGGTGTTCATGCTGACGGTGGAGTCGCTCGTCGATATATGGTCGCCGGAATGGGCCATCGTCGTGTTCTACGCCGCCCTGGTGATAGTGCTGGTGATCCGGCCGACCGGGTTCTTCGGCCGGCAGCCGGCGCGGGCCCAGTGAAGGCTGACCAAATGAAGGCTGGCATCGTGAAGGCTGAGGAGGCGCTGGCCGGCACCACGGCGACCAGCGTGAGCAGGCAACGCGCGGCAGCGGGGCTGGCGCTGATCGTCCTAGCCGTGGCGGCCATCGCGTTCCCGCTGGTGTTCAGCAGTCCCGTCGTCACGAACTACGCGATCTATGCGCTGATCTTCGTGGCCGTGGTCTCCGCCTGGAACGTATTCTCCGGCTTTTCCGGGTACATCTCGCTCGGCCACGCGGTGTTCTTCGGGAGCGGCGCCTACGCCGTGGGCATCGCGGCCCGGGACTGGCACATCAACGGCGTCGCGGTGTTCGGCCTGCTGCCGCTGGCCGCGGCGGTCGGCGCGGTCATCGCGGTGCCGTTCGGCCTGGTGGCGTTGCGGGTGCGTCGGCACACGTTCATCGTGATCACGATCGCGGTGTTCTTCATCTTCCAGCTGATGGCCTTCAACTTCTCCTTCACCGGCGGCACGGTCGGCGTCGCAGCGCCGTTCCTGCCCTGGTCGCCGACGACCTTCAACGACCGCTTCTACTACATCACGCTGGGCTGCGCCGCGGCCATGATCGTTATCGCGGTCCTGATCCGGCGGTCCAGGTTCGGCCTGCAACTGAGGGCGATCAGGGACGACGAGGACCGAGCGCGCGGGCTCGGCGTCCACGCCATGCGGGTGAAGCTGACGGCGTTCGTGCTGTCGGGGGCGGTAACGGCGTTGGTCGGCGGGGTGTGGTTCCTGTACCTCACCCAGGTCGAGCCGCAATCGGGATTCGACCCTCTGTTCGACCTGACCCTCGTGCTGATGGCGTTCCTGGGCGGCCTCGGGACCATCGCCGGCCCGATTATCGGCGCACTCATCATCGAACCCGGTCAGCTCTACCTGACCATCAGGTTCACCAACGGGTACCTCAGCGAGATCCTGCTCGGCGCGCTGTTCCTCCTCATCGTGCTGTTCGTGCCGCGGGGCCTCGTCCCGACGGCCGGCGAATGGATAAGGCGGCTGCGGACCAGGGGCCGCCCCGCGGTTGTGCCCGTAGCGCCGTCCGCTGCGCCTCCGCGCGTCCTGCCGGAGGCAGGCCGGCAGGCGCCGCCAGGCGAAGCGCCCGCGAGGGAGGCCAGAAGATGAGCGCGCTGCTGCGGACCGAAGGCGTACGCAAGGCCTACGGCGGCGTGCACGCGCTCGACTCCTGCACGGTGGAGATCGACGAGGGCACGATAGCCGGGCTGATCGGGCCGAACGGATCAGGCAAGACCACCTTGTTCAACGTCATCACCGGGTACGCGAAGGCGGACGCGGGGCAGGTGTACCTGGCCGACAAGAAGATCACCAACGTCGCCCCGGATAAGGTCTTCGGCCTCGGGATCGGCCGGACCTTCCAGCTGACCAGGATCTTCGCCAGCCTCACCGTGCTGGAGAACATGCTGGTCGCCTCGAAGCACGGGGGCGCCGCGGCGCGCAATCGCGCGATGGAGCAACTCGAGTTCGTCGGCATCGCCGGGCACCACGCCGCGCTGGCAGGCACGCTCTCCTACGGCCAGCGCAAGCTCCTGGAACTCGCCTACGTGCTGGTCTCGGACCCGGCCGTCATCCTGCTCGACGAGCCGGCCGGCGGTGTCAACCTCTCCCTGGTCAATCACATCACCGACCGGATCCGCGAGCTGAACGCGGCGGGCAAGACCTTCCTGATCGTCGAGCACAACATGGAGTTCGTGATGGGGCTGTGCGACCGGGTCACGGTGCTCGACTCGGGCGCGGTGGTGGCCGCCGGGCCGCCCGACATCATCAGGACCGACCGCCGGGTACTCAACGCCTACCTCGGCGAGGACCTCGAGGATGACGATCCGCACCCGGGGGAACAGGCATGACCGCGCCATCCGGCGGTCCGGCGCAGGGAGCCGGGGCAGGCACCACCGCCCGTTCGGTACTGGTGATCGAAGACGTGGTGGCGGGCTACGGCGGCGGGGATGTCCTGCGCGGGGTTTCCCTTGAGGTGACCGAGGGCGGCATCACCTGCGTGGTCGGGCCGAACGGCGCGGGGAAATCCACCCTGATGTCATCGATAAGCGGGCTCCTGCGGCCGCGCCTCGGGTCGATCACGCTCGACGGGAAGAACCTCGTCGGCATGTCGCCGCGCCAGATCCTGCGTCTTGGCGTGGTGCAGGTGCCGCAGAACCACAGCCTGTTCCGTGACATGACGGTACGGGAGAACATCGAGCTCGGCGCCTACATACTGTCGGACCGGGCGCTGACCGCGCGCCGGGTGACGGCTGTGTTCGACATCTTCCCGGACATCGCCGGATGGGCGGGCAAGAAGGCAGGCAGCCTGTCCGGCGGGCAGCAGCGGCTGGTGGAGTTCGCCCGGGCGCTCATGCTCGAGCCTAGGCTGCTCATGCTGGATGAGCCGTCGATGGGGCTGGCGCCGAAGATCCTGCGGACCGTGTTCGACGCGATCAGGCAGATGAACGCGGCCGGCACGACGATCCTGCTCGTCGAGCAGAACGCCCGGGCCGGGCTCCGGCTTTCCAGTCAAGGCGTAGTGATGGAGAGCGGCCGGGTGCGGCTGTCCGGCACCGGGCGCGAGGTGCTGGAGAACCCCGAGATCGGAGCGCTCTACCTCGGTGGGGCGGTCAGTGCTGGCTAGGTAGGGGCCGGCTAGTCCTTTTTACGGGCCAGCGTCAGGCCGTCGCCGATCGGGACCATGACGAGATCCACCCGGTCGTCGGCGGCGGCGTGGTCGTTGAAGTCCCTGACCGCGATCACCAGCGGGTTGTCGTTGCCGGCATCGATCACACGGCCGTGCGAGAACGTGTTGTCAACCATGATCAACCCGCCCGGGCGCACCCGCGGCACGACCTCGCGCCAGTAGCCGAGGTAGCCGCCCTTGTCGGCGTCGATGAACGCCAGGTCGAATATCTCCTCGTCAGGCAGCGAGCGCAGCGTGTCGATGGCCGGGCCGAGCCGCAGCTCGATGCGGTCCGCCAGGCCGGCCTTCTCCCAGTATTTCCTGGCCACCGAGGTCCATTCCGCGCTGATGTCGCAGCAGAGCAGCTGTCCGCTCGCGGCCAGCCCGCGGGCGATGCAGATGGAGGAATAGCCGGTGAAGGTGCCGATCTCGATCGCCGACACGGCGCCTGCGATCTGGGTCAGCAGCGTCATGAGCGTGCCCTGCTCCGGGGCGATAGCCAGGCCGGTCTCGTTCGGGTACAGCTCCGCGGTCTCGTTGGCCAGCTCCCGGAGGACGGCGTCCGGCGGGCTGCTGTGCGCGGTGAGGTACGCGTTGAGGTGAAGGCTGATCTGCTCGGTGCGCCGCGTCATGGGACAACGCTATAGGTAGGACCTCAGTGTCCGCGAGGCGGCGACCCCAGTTATCTAGAATCCCGACCAGATAGAGGGGCTTTGGGGACCGTGACCTTGGTGCCACTGCTGCCGGCTGCGGGCGATTGACTGTCGGCTGTAAACTTTCGAATGCGACCAATACATGTTTCGCTTCTAGTCAACTGTTCACGCAATCGTCTCGGGCCTAACCGTGATCGTACGATTCGCGTCTTATCTGCGGGGTCATTCCGGTACTGATGAGTAGTTTGTGCGCGTTAGCAATCGGCCTGCCGGGGCCGCGGAAAGATCAACTAGCCGCGCGCCGGATCGTTACCGCAATCCTGGGACATGAGATGAGATACGGGGAACGGGTGGTCTATGCTCACGGAAGGTCCGGTGGCGATGAGGCGCAACTTGCCTGCAGTCACC
Organism: Streptosporangiaceae bacterium; assembly: GCA_052144275.1. GTDB lineage: Bacteria > Actinomycetota > Actinomycetes > Streptosporangiales > Streptosporangiaceae > Palsa-504. Next base: position 1,038 of record JBKQQQ010000880.1, on the reverse strand, counting down.
TCGGAGGCGTACGGGGCGTATTCGCACAACTACACAGTTGAGTGAATACTGAGACGAATATTCCCAATGGGGTGGCGTACAGCATCCCGGTGCGGACACTATTGCTTCGGACGGACGGTCCTTGCCGCCACGCTATTTCCGGTGGTGGCGGGCCGTCGTCATATTGACGGCGACGGTCCTCGCGCTCGCAACGGGAAGGCCGTCTTTCTGCCAGGCCTTCCAGGGAGGAATGCCTCGATGACAGCACGTCGAACACCGTCCGATTGGAGTGCCCCCGGCGATCCGGGCGGGACATGATTCCCTCAGACGACCGGGCGTCGACGGATAGATGCGACGCGGATACCACGTGCCAGCACGTGCCGTGCTTCCAGGTTCAGCTGGAGGCATCACGTCCGCGGCACGCTCACCGGCAGGCAAATGCCTGCGCTTACCATGTCCCCGACGTCATCGAGGCGCTGCGGACATGGGCGGGGGAACACGATCTAGGCGAGGGGCAGCTAACCATCCTGGTCATCGAACCAGCGGCGGGCGGGCGCCTGCCAAGCCAGCCGGGCCTGCCCGGGCAAGGCCAGCCAGGGGCGCCGGGCCAGCCAGGGGCGCCGGGCGGCCCAGGCCAGCCTGAACTTCGAGGATTTGCCTTCAGTACGATCCCGCTCACCTAGTCCAGGCGCGAGGCCCGGTGCCGCAGCGCCCGGGCGAGTTCGGCCGCGAACGAGGCCGCGTCCGCCTCCGTCAGGCGGGCGAAGGAGATCCTGACGCCGGGCGGCGCGGCGATGCGGAACCGCTGGCCCGGGGCCACCGCCCAGCCCGCCCCCGCCAAACGGGACGCGACGCCGTCCTCGTCGGCGGCGGGCACCCAGCAGCTGAATCCCGACCGGCCGCTGGCCGTGATCCCGTGGGCCGCCAGCGCCGACCGCAGGGCCGCGCCGCGGCGGGCATACACCTGCGCCGCGGTCGTGAGCGTCCGCGCCACCGAGGCGTCCGACCACAGGTCCGCCACCATGTCCTGCAGCTGGTAGCTCACCCATCCGGTGCCCA
>JBKQQQ010000879.1:0-3551 GCA_052144275.1 Streptosporangiaceae bacterium | reverse complement strand
CCCCCCCCCCCGCGGCCCGGCGTCAGCGCCGGCTCTGCCTTGACGGCCCGCCGGCGCACGCCGGGCCAGCACACGCAGCAAGACACCTGATCAGACCAGCTCATCCAGCGCTTATCAGCGCCATCGCCGGTCTCCTGGCCGATTGCAGGACCGGCATGACCGGCCGGACACCGGTAGCCTCATCCGCTTCCGATGATGTAGCCCTCCAGGACGTGCCGGTCAAGGCCCGATGTACAGGCAGGACAACGAGTACAGGGCAAACGTGCTGGTTAACGTACACGCGAATCGAACCTTGACCGTCCCGACCCTCCAGGCGGTTTTCGGCAGCTATCGGATGAGGCACCTCCACGCCTCAGCTGGCAGCCCAGGAGGCCGCAATGGCGCAGACCCGCTTCACCTGCATACTCACCAAGGCAGACGAACCAGCATGCCAGTCATACGCACGGGTCACGATCATGGACTCCGAGGGAGCCAGCGCCCGCGCCTGTCCTCGCCACGCCGTCGCCGCGCTCGACGGCATCGCTGGAGCTCACGTTGACTGGGCCAACTCCAAGTGCCTGAACGAGTGGGAGCGCAAGGCCCTTAAGCTGGCCGAGGAACGGAGCAAGATCGAGGCCAACACGGGGGCATCGTGCAATTAGCCAGGGCGGCCAGCGGTCAACCACGGGAGCGCCGCAGCCTTGCCGGTCAGTTGCTGAGTGGTCACTGTCGGGACCTGCCCTAACCTCTGTTCGCGAGGAAACCTTGGCACGTCTGCAGCCGAGCGCCAGAACGTGTCGCGCATCCTAGTGGCAAGCTGCGCCACGGCCCTGCGCGCCTTGGGTGAAGTGAGTGGCTCGAAACGCAGCTCTCGCCAGTCTGCAAACTGCCGAGAACTCAACACCCGGGCCAGCTCGTCAGCATCGCGCCGCTCGGGATCGTCCAGTTCCCGAGTGCTCACGTAATACAGCGGCAAGATCAGATCGTCGCGGCCCAGCTCGCGCTCCCGCGCCAGGAACCGTTCGACTTCCGAGCGACAGGCGGAACTGCGGAAGAAACCTGGTGTGATGATGACCAGGAGAAGCGTCACCGCGTCCAGCGTCTGATCGATACGCCGCTGCCAGCTCTGCCCCCAGACGATGTCCTTGCGATCTTGAAAGATCGGGAATTCTTCGCCGAGCTGCACCTGGACCTCGGCGCTCAGCCGCTCGCAGAACTGGCTGACCCAACCGTCATCGTGCTGATCATTAAAGCGGGCATAGCTCAGAAACGCCGCGGGCTGACTTGGCATTAGGCACCCCCCAACTCAGCCGCAATCACACGGCGGACCGTGCGATCCGCGTGCGATAGCGGACGGCAACTAGCGGTCACGCACGTGCCGAGTCGGTCACTCAGAGATCGCGGCCAGTGAAGACAACTGGCGACGTTTCCCGAGGTCAACGACACAATACCCTGATGCGAGACCCGTGGTCAGGGGCAGGGTCGAACTGCCGACCTTCCGCTTTTCAGGCGGACGCTCATACCGACTGAGCTACCTGACCTGGCTGGGACCCCAGTGAAATTTCACCAGGGATCCCGGCGGTCCTGACGGGATTTGAACCCGCGACCTCCACCTTGACAGGGTGGCGAGCACTCCAAGCTGCTCTACAGGACCTCGTGCCTACAACCGTAGCCGGCGTGTGCCCCCAACGGGATTCGAACCCGTGCCGCCGCCTTGAAAGGGCGGTGTCCTAGGCCGCTAGACGATGGGGGCGCCGACGGCCTTGGCCGCCGTAACCGTATCAGCCCGCCGTCGGGGACTGCCCCAGCATAGGGGACAGACACCGGAACCAGCAAAGCGGAGGGTTCACCGGCCAAGTCGGACGGGGATTCAGGGCGTTACCTCTGCAAGGAGATCCTACATCATACACGGTAAGCGATATAAAAATCACATAATGATGACAACGACTAACGATCTCGGTGGGCGTCACTAGATGACCGGGGGGCATTCACCATGTTTACTGGCCAAATCGGGCATCTGCCGCGCTACGGCCATGGCTGATGCCCGAGGGTGAACCGGGCCGTGACGTCTGAGCCGCGGACTGAGCTTCGGGCCGAGCCAGGCCAGGCCTGGCTCCAAGATGAGCAGGTTCCGGCGGGCCAAGAAGCCCACGTGGTCCACTCAGGCCGCCACCGGCGCCGCATGCTGCTGACCCTGCTGCTGTTCGGCTGGCTGGCAGGCTTTACATCTTCCCGGAGGGCCTGCGCGGCCGACTGATCCAGGCCCAGCGGGGCGAGGCGGAGGCCGTAGGCGCCTAGGAGCGTCGCTTGTTGACGAAGGTCTCGGCGATGGAGCCGTCACCGCCCTCTTCGGGGATCACGACCCACGCACACAGGTAAATCAGGACGCCGAGGCCGCCGAACACCGTGACCAAGGCGAACGCCAGCCGCACCAGGGTCGGATCAACGCCGAAGTAGGCCGCCAGGCCGACGCACACGCCCGCGACGACACGCCCGTCGCGCGGGCGGTACAGGCGCTTCGTTCCATTGCTGCTTGGTTCGTTCATGACTCGATCATGCCCACTCCGGGGGCGGCCTGACATACCGAACGCACCGGTTAATACCCTGATCTGGAGCGAAAAGAGAGGACGGGCCATGTCCACAGGCGCGCCGAACACGGACCTGCTGCAGATCGACGACCAGTTGACCGAGGAGGAGCGGCTCATCCGCGACTCCGTGCGCGCTTTCGTCGGCGACCGGGTGCTGCCGCACATCACGGACTGGTTCGAGGCGGGCATGCTGCCGCGTGACATCATGCCGGAACTCGGCAAGCTGGGCGTGCTCGGCATGCACCTGACTGGCTACGGCTGCGCGGGCACCGGGGCGGTCGCCTACGGCGTGGCGTGCCGCGAGCTCGAGGCGTGCGACTCCGGGCTGCGCAGCGCAGCGTCCGTCCAGGGCTCGCTGTCCATGTACCCGATCTGGCGCTACGGGTCGGATGAGCAGAAGACCGAGTGGCTGCCCCGGATGGCGGCCGGCGAGGCAGTCGGCTGCTTCGGCCTCACCGAGCCTGATCATGGTTCCGACCCTGGGGGCATGCGGACGTTCGCCCGGCCGGACGGATCGGACTGGGTGCTCTCCGGTACCAAGATGTGGATCACCAACGGCAGCATCGCCGACATCGCCGTGATCTGGGCCGGTACCCCGGACGGCATCCGCGGGTTCCTCGTCCCGCGCGGCACGCCTGGTTTCACCACCCGGGACATCCACAAGAAGCTTTCGCTGCGTGCCTCCATCACGTCCGAACTGCACCTGGACGAAGTCCGCTTGCCTGCCGCCGCCATGCTTCCCGGCGTCAGCGGGCTCAAAGGGCCGCTGTCTTGCCTGACGGAGGCGAGGTTCGGCATCGCCTGGGGGGTGACCGGCGCGGCACGGAACTGCCTGGAGTGCGCGATCGACTACGCCAGGACCCGCGAGCAGTTCGGCAAGCCCATCGCGTCCTTCCAGCTGACCCAGGCGAAACTCAGCTGGATGGCCGCGGACCTGTACCGCTCCCAGCTGCTCGCGCTGCACGTCGGCCGACTCAAGGAGGC
>JBKQQQ010000878.1:0-6822 GCA_052144275.1 Streptosporangiaceae bacterium | reverse complement strand
ATCTTCAGGCTGGCGGCCATGTTCGCGGTCATGTCGGTGGCGATGAAGTGGGGCGCGACCGCGTTCGCGGTGATCCCGAACTTGCCCAGTTCCTTGGCGAGCGTCTTGGTGAAGCCCTCCACGCCGGCCTTGGTGGCGGAGTAGTTGGCCTGCCCGCGGTTGCCGAGCGCCGACGACGACGAGATGTTGACGATCCGCCCCCATTTCTGAGCGGACATGTACTTCTGCGCCGCCCTGGTCATCAGGAACGGGCCGCGCAGATTGACGGCGATCACCGCGTCCCACTGCTCGTCGGTCATCTTGAACAGCATGGCGTCGCGGGTTATCCCAGCGTTGTTGACCAGCACCGTCGGCTCGCCGAGCTCGGCCGCCACCCGCTCGACCGCGGCGTTCGCCTGATCGGTCTTGCTGACGTCGGCGCCCACCGCGAGCGCCTTCCCGCCGGCGTTCTCGATCTCCTTCACCGTTGCCGCGCAGTCGGCCTCGCTGAGGTCCAGGACGGCCACGGCCATTCCGTCAGCGGCCAGTCTGATGGCCGTCCCCGCGCCAATGCCGCGGGCTGCTCCGGTCACGATCGCGATTCTCCCTGACATCGTGTTTCTCCTCTTATCTGTACGGGCCGTGGTGCTCGGGCCGGGTTAGCCTTCGTCGGTCCGCGGCATTTGCCGTACGTAATTCGTCGTACGCTCGCGGCCTTTTCGCTGGCTAGTGGCTTTAGTCCCGACCGTGGCGTTCCCCGGGGACTGGAGTCGGTGCTATCGGGAGCCCTGTCGCCACCAGCTGTCTACACCAGTCCCCGGCCTAACCCTCGTCGCGTCCCAGGCGGCAACGCTCATGATCATTTTCGGCGCTCCCTCACCCACACTGCTGCGTGGTACACGCCGCCCTGGAGTCCGCCCACGGGCCTACCACATCCTCCCGGAATGCCCGGCAAACGTTTAATTGATGATTCATCAATTAGAGATCGGCAGGCATGACTAAGGCGGCCTAGGCATCACCGTCTGTCCCCGAGCGGAACAATCCCGCCGTGTTCATCGCCTGGATCGAGGAGAACATCAGTCCCAGGCCAGAGCAGCGGTACCCCAGCGGATGCCTTGTCGACACGCTCGACCGGGTAGATAACGACAAGAATTAATAATTTTCGAGATGCGTTTCCGCAGGTCAGAGACCTCGATCTGAGCGACGCCAGAGGCCCCAGGCAACCTCGGCCTTGTCTTCGACCATCCCGAGCATAAGATAAGGGATTTGTCGGCACAGTGGGCCTGGAAGAGATCGAAATAGTGCCCACAGATAATTTCTCGGAAACATCACGGAAATATCTCTCGGCATGGCCAGCCAGCTGTATTAACTTAGCAAACCACGCAAAAGGGAGACAAGCGAATGATGGCACAGCCTTACGTCGACGGCATCACGGACACGGTGGCTCACAGCATCGCGAGCAGCCTGACCGCCGGCGAAATCGCAGCCGACGAGGACACGGTCAGCGTCTCGGTGGTCTGGCCTGACCGCTGGTTCCTGGGCGACTTCGCGGTGGTCACCAGCCGTGACGGCCGCGCGTTCGCCGGCGAGGTAGCGGGCATGGACGTCTGCATCGGCGAGGTCACTATCAGGGGTGCCGGGCAACTGAGCGTGCGAGCTACCCCCTTACGCGCTCTCCGCGGCCGAGACCGCTGAGGCGGACAGCTGGGCATTCCTGGCTACCTCGGCGCCGCGGGCTCGGTCTCAAGGCTCCCTGTCGTCCTGCATAGCAAAGTGGGCACGGTGCTCGTCAAGAGCCTGCCTGGATTATCCTTCGCGGAACTGGACGCCGAAGCCGCCCCTCGGGTAGTGCCACTTCAGGGCGCCGGGGGCGGCGACGGCCAGGCAGGTGCCGCACTCCAGGCAGGCGGCGTACTCGACCGAGATGGTCCCGTCGGGTTCCTCGGTGTAGACGTGGGCCGGGCAGCAGGCGACCAGGGCCTTGCCGGTTCCGGTGGCCTTGGCGATCTCCTGGTTGACCTCGATGTGGCACTCTTCCTCGTCGAGGTTGAAGCGGTTCTTCGTCAGGCGTTCGGGGACGGACAGTGGTTTCACAGCGACCGCGCCCCGGCAATGCCGTCTTTGACGAGCTGCCTCATTTTCAGCGGGGAGCGGGCCAGCGACTTACGCGCCACCTTGAGGAGATGCTGGCGGGGCTGGGTGTCCAGGTTGAACGCACCGTACAGGACGTTGGCGAACAGCTCGCCGTACTGCTTGTACATCCGCTCCACCTCGAGGAACGACGGGGCCTTGGCGTAGGTCTTCATGTCCTGGCCGACGTAGGAGGCGAACAGGCGCTCCCGGTACCCGGCCAGGCCCGCCTTGGAGGTGTCCTTCTGATCCAGGGCGGAGCCGACGGCCTCGGCGGCGGCGACCGCGGAACCGACGGCGAGGTCCATGCCGCGCACGGTCAGTCCGGTGTTGAGGGTGAGCCCCGCGGCGTCGCCGACCACGAGCATGCCGTCCATGGTGATCTCGCCGATCATGTGCATGCCGCCCTCGGCGACCAGGTGGCAGCCGTACTCCAGCAGCTCGCCGCCCTCGAGGTAGGGGGCGATGAACCGGTGCTCAAGGAAGTGGTCGAAGATGTCGGTGACGACCTTCTTCTTGGCGGTGAGGTCGTCCAGGCGGACAACTATGCCGACGGAAAGGGAGTCGATGTTGGTGTAGAGGAAACCGCCGCCGCCCACTCCCTCGGTGCAGTCACCGACCGCGGCGATGGCCGCGCCTTCGTCGCCGACCAGGTTGAACCGGGCCTCGATCGTCTCCCTGGGCAGGGATACCACCGACTTCACGCCGACGGCCAGGTGGTTCAGCGGCTCTTTCTCGCGTAGGCCGGCCTCCTTGGCGATGAAGGAGTTTACGCCGTCGGCCGCGACGACCACGCGGGCCCGCAGCTCGTCGTCGCCGGCCTGCACGCCGACAACTCTCCGGCCGGCCGGGCCGTTCTCGGTCAGCACCCGGTCCACGCGGATGCCGGGCATGAGGAGGGCGCCGGCCTCCTCGCACTGGGCGGCCAGCCACGGATCCAGCTTGGCGCGCAGCACCGTGACGGCGTTGACCGGGTCGACCAGCCGGGCGTCCTTGTAGTCGATGGCGACCGAGCTGTTGGCGTTGATGAAGTTGATGTAGTTGCGGGTGATCCGGCGTTCGACCGGGGCCTCGTCGAGGAAACCCGGGAAGACCTGCTGCATGCCGCGGGAGTACAGGACGCCGCCGGAGAGGTTCTTCGAGCCGGGCGCCTCGCCCCGCTCGATCAGCAGCACCGAACGTCCCTGCCGGGCGAGCTGGTAGGCCGTGACGCAGCCCGCGACGCCGGCGCCGATGACGATGACCTCGAAGTCGGGCTCAGCTGATTCTGTCATCTGGCACCGTCATTTCAGCGCGGCGGCAATCGCCGGCACGAGCTGGTAGAGGTCGCCGACGAGGCCGTAGTCGGTCTGGGTGAAGACGGCGGCGTTCGGGTCGGAGTTGATGGCCACGATGGTCTCCGCGCCATGCACGCCGACCATGTGCTGGAGCTGGCCGGAGATACCGATGGCGAGGTAGAGCTGGGGGGCGATGTGCGCGCCCGAACTGCCGATATAGCGGTCCTTGCCCATCCAGTTCAGGCCTTCGGCCACCGGCCGGGAACAGGCGACCTCGGCGCCGATCGCCTCGGCCAGCGCGTCGATGAGGGCGAGGTCCTCCTTGGCCTTGAGGCCGCGGCCGACGCCGATCACCCGGTGGGCCGAGTTGAGGTCCACCTCGTCGAAGCCGGACGTCCTGGTCTCGATCACCTTCAGGCCCAGCGGCGTGGCGGTGGCCTCCTCGATGGGCGCGGTAGTGCTCCCGGGCGGCGGCACGGAACCGCCGTCGAGCAGTAGGGCCACCGGGCCGGAGACGGTGACGGTCTCCTCGGCTATGTCACCGAAGACGGCGTTGACCACGATGACGTCGTCGCCGTCGATCGAGACGGTGCGGGCGCCGGTCAGGACAGCCGCCTTTAGCCGGGCGGCAGCGGCGCCCAGGAGCACTCGCTCACCGGGGTTGCGGCCACCGAGGACTACGCGAGGCGGATCGGCGGCGACGGTTTCGGCCACCGCCTGGGCGCTAGCTTCGGCGGGCACGTTATCCGGCGCGCCGCACCAGACAACCTTGTCCACGCCGCTCGCCGCGACCGTCTCGGCTACCGAGCGGGGTCCGGCGACCACGGCCCCCACCGGGCCGCCCAGGGAGCGCGCGACCGTGATGAGGTTGCCGATCGCCGGCTGATCGCCGACGACGATCCAGGCGTTCACGCTCACTGTCGGGTCCTTCCTGTGGTTGTCATAGTGCGCCGGCCTCGCGGAGCGCGGTGACGAGCTCGGCGGCCGCCGCGGCCGGGTCGGTCGTGTCGATGAGCTGCCCCTTGCGGGCCTTGCGTTCCGGCCGCGACCGGCCGGTGACCGTCATGACCACACTGGCCGCAGGCACCTTCAGGGCCGCGAGGTCGAGCAGCTCCACTGGCTTCTTGGCCGCCGCGAGGACCTCTTTCATGCCGGGCACGCGCGGCACGGCGGCATCGGCGGAGGCGGCCAGCACCGCGGGTCCTGAGACCTCGAGCACCTGCACGCCACCCGGGATCGCCCGCTCGACGCGCAGCGCGCCTGCCTGGCCCGACACGGCGGTGACCTCGGCCACGGCGGGCCAGCCGAGCTCGCCGGCCAGCACGGTCGGGACCATCTTGGCCGCCACGTCCACCGACGAGTCGCCGGTGACGATCAGGTCCACGTCGCCGATGTGCCGGATCACCTCGGCGAGCACCGCGGCCAGCTGGGATCTCCCGGCTTCAGCCAGTGACTCATCCTCGACGATCACCACCCGGTCCAGGCCGCGGGACAGGGCGGCCTTGGACGCAATCGGCGCGGCGACGCCCTTCCCCCCGGCCGTCACGCCGATCAGCTCGGCGCCTGCTGCCTCGGCGAGTTGGCGCGCCAGCTCGATGGCCACGGGGTCGTAGGCGGACAGGCCCGGCTTGGCCCGGCTCCAGTCCACCGTGCCGTCGGCACGTACCGTGGCCTCCTGCGGGTCGCTGGTCCACTTGTAGGCGACCACAATCCTCATCACGATCCTCCTGACCCGTGGCTGGTTACTTTCACCGCAGGGCGCTTCTCGCGATGACCATGCGCTGCACTTCGGAAGTCCCCTCGTAGATTTCGGTGATCTTGGCGTCACGCCAGTTCCGCTCCACCGGGTAGCTTTCCGTGTAACCGTATCCGCCGTGGATCTGGATGGCCTTGCCGGCCACCCGGGTGGCGGTCTCCGAGGCGAACAGCTTGGCCATTGCCCCTTCGGTGGAATAGGGCCGGTCGTTGTCGATGCACGACGCGGCGCGGTAGACCAGGAGCCGGGCGGCGTCGATCTCGGTGGCCATGTCGGCGATCATCCACTGAATAGCCTGCAGGTCCGCAATCGGCTTGCCGAACTGGACGCGTTCCTTCGCGTAGGCGACCGACGCGTCGAGCGCGGCCTGGGCTATCCCTAGCGCCTGCGCGGCGATGCCGATCCGCCCGCCGTCAAGGGTCTGCATGGCGACCTTGAAGCCGTAGCCCTCCCCGTCCAGGAGCGCATCCCTGGGAATATGGCAGTCGGTGAAGTACAGGGGCGGCGTGCTCGAGCCGCGGATGCCCAGCTTGTGCTCGGCCTCGCCGACGGAGAACCCGGGGGTGTCCTTCTCGACGATGAACGCGCTCATCCCGCGCGTCCCCTTCGCCGGATCGGTCTTCGCGAAGACGATATAGACCTCGGCGAACGGGGCATTGGTGATGAAGATCTTCGATCCGTTGAGGATGTACTCGTCCCCGCTCAGCAGCGCCGTGCAGGTGCCCGCGCCGGCGTCCGTGCCCGCGGCGGGTTCGGTCAGGGCGAAGGCCCCCAGGCGGCGACCGGACGCCATGTCATGGAGGTACCGCTCGTGCTGAGCCGGGGTGCCGAACTTGTAGATCGGCCAGGTGGCGAGGGAGGTGTGCGCCGACAGGATGACGCCGGTGCTCGCGCACGCCCGGGACAGTTCCTCGACCGCGATGACGTAGCTCACCTCATCCGCGCCCGCGCCACCCATCTTCTCGGGGAAGGGCATGCCCATGAGATTCAGGTCCGCCATCTTCGGCAGAAGCTCATGGGGAAAACGGTGATCACGGTCGAGTTCAGCGGCGAGCGGCGCCACCTCGGTCTCGGCGAACTCCCTTACCGCCTCACGGATCAGTTCTTGCTCATCGGTCAACTCGAAGTCCATGTACGAGCATCTCCCTAATGTCGGCCATCACGGCGTGGTTCAATATCTCGGTCCGTGGCTGCCAGACCGTCGGGCAATGGCAGGCAGAGCGAGGTCCGGATGCGAAGTCCGCCAACTTAATAAGGTGTGGAAATAAGGACATATGTCGTTGTGCCTTTTTCTTACGTCACCAACCAAGCCTAGGACGATCGGCCCCGCCTTCCGCAGGGCCAAAGGTCCCGGGCTGCGCGATTATGCGCCAGCAGTACACGGCAGCTCCAGGGCTCGCGGGGCTGCCGCGTCCTGGGTGTGCCCGCGGGCTCTTCGGGTTACCGGGTTCCCGTGGACTTGACGGGGCGATTGTTTACTTGGTGGCTTTGGCCGTCGGCGTGCTGTCGTCGCCCGGCAGCAGCGGGGAGGTTGCCTTGAGTACCTCTTCGGCGAACTTGCGCTGGCTGGCCAGCAGCTGCTCGGCGAAGTCGTAGGCGCTGGCCACGACCTCCTCGGGCTTGGGCAGCTGGTCGGCGCCCGGCACCTGGACCGAAGGCATCTTGGGGACGACGGACTGG
>JBKQQQ010000877.1:0-8248 GCA_052144275.1 Streptosporangiaceae bacterium | reverse complement strand
CGGCAACTTCCAGATGTCTGGAAGCTGCCGGTGATTCGTTGACTGGCGGGTGCGCTGGCCCGCATCCTCGGGTGACGGGGATCGACGGATCAGGCACCAGACGTGCGACGGAGGAGTCAAGAACAGGTCATTGACATCCGGTACCGGGACATGCGAACACACTAGCGAAAACAACTGACATTTCCGGGGAGGTGAAGCGGCGTGTCCTCCCCGGCCGGAAGGCCGGGGTCTGGTCGCCGCGACTCTGATGACTGGAGGCAGGGAAGCGGCGCGTCGGCGGGTGCGCGCCCCGCTGCAGCAGCGAAGCCGAAGGCGCTGGGCGATCGCGGGCGGCATCGCGGCGTGCTGGGTGGTTCTGGAGGTCGTGACGGGTTCCGTCCTCTCCGCAACCGTGCTGCTGGTGATTATCGCCGGACTCGGCGTGGCGAGCGTGGGCGGCCTCCGGGCCTTGGGCGTCACGGGGGATCATCCGTGGATACGGCAGATGGCCTCCCGGCCGTGGCGCGACGGACAGGATGTGCTGAAGGTCGCCATGCGGCACCTGTCCGACGTGTTCGTGGTCACGCCCGGCGGGTCACTGCTCGCGCCGAACGTCGTCGAACTGCAGCTGAACCCCGATGATCTCGCCTCCCTGTGCGAGCGGATGGACCTAGGCGTGATCAGCGCGAGCATGACCGAGGTCTACGAGGAGCAGGTAGCCGCGTACGGGGCCCGCTTTGCCGGGCCGGGCCGGGCAGATGTGTACGTCACCGCCGGGGCCGTCCCGCCGGGCCGCTATCGCCTGCGGCAGGGAGATCCGGTGGGTGGCGATGCCCATCCTGGGATGCCCGATGTCCAGTACGCGGACGCCGCGCCGGAGTTCGCGTATGCCGCCCCGCAGCATGCCTACCCCGAGCCAGGCAGCCAAATATGGTACGGACATGACCCGGACCTGACGATCCGCAGCGACATGGTCACGGTCATGGAACAGGGCCTTCCTGCCGTCCCAGTGCTGCGGCTGGTCACTGGCTCCTCGGTGGCGGAAACCCGGGTGTCGGGCGCCCGTGCCGGGCGCGGGTCCGTTGAGCTGGTGCTCCCCGACGTGCCTACGGTGTCCAGGGAGCATGCGAAATTTACGTTCTCTGACGGTCGCTGGTGGATCACGAACCAGGGCAGGAACGGGCTCACCCTCAACGATGCCCCCGTGGCGGGTGAGCAGCCGCTCAGTGATGGCGATGCGATCCGCTGGGGGACAAGGCCCGATTCGCTGCAGTCCCGCGTTGAGATCAGCTGACGCCCGGAAGTGCGACAATTGTCATCCCAGACATGGCAAGACTGGATGGCCGCGCCAGTGGCGCGCCGTCGTTCGGGAGTGGCAGCGCAGTGGCGACGGGTCGGCTTTTCCTGTGGTCAGCGGCGCACGGTGAGTGGGTGAGCTGTCCGCCTGACGAGATTACCTGGCTGGACCGGCGCACGCTCAGCGGCGACGAGGATCTCACGCTGCATCGCGCCCCGCGTTGCGCGGGTCTTCGCTACGTCCACCACCGCTGGGAGTTGTTCAGCCGGGACACGACCCACCGGGTTTATCTAGCGCCGGAAGCGGCGGGGTCACTCCTGAGCGCTGAGGTCGTGCGGCGGACGGCGCGCCATGTGCTTCCGGCTGCCCCAGCACGCTACGAGGCGCTGCCGGTAATTCTCACGGAGGGTTCGTGGATGGTCAGCGTCGGTACCTGGGTGCTGCGACTCCGGCTCGACGCGCTCGGACGCCCGCGCGCCGATCCGGCTGTCCCGACCGGTGGCACGCAGGCGACCACCCGGGCCGGGACAATCGTGCGGCGGAGCAGCGAACCCGGAGAAGACGCGGTGGCCCGCGTGCGCAGTTACTTCGAGCGCAACGCGACGGCGCGTCTGACGATGGCCTACTACTACCAGGAGTTCATCCTCGGCCTGGCCGCCCCGCAGACCGTGCCGATGATGAATGTGGTCATCGCCCTGGACCTGAGCGGAGAGGGCGCGGTATCTGACTATAAGAAGCTGCTTCAAGGCTTCATCTGGAAAGAACGCGGTCACGCGCGTGATCTCGCCGACTTCCTGCTCGCCAACGGTTTGCTGACCCCAGCTGATCTTGATGAGGCAAGGCAGGCCGCGGCGGAAAACGAACGCAGTGGCGTCTGCGAGATGGCGCGGCAGCGGCTTCAGTACCGCCCGAAAGGCAACTGAGCGGCGCAGCCGGGCAGTGGCGGCGGGAGCCTGATCGCGCGGTCCAGGCGGGTTCTGCCTCCGCTACTCACAATTTCGTTAATCGCCTCAACGAGGCGGGCGGGTGCTCCCTCCCAGCCTGGTTGGTCATCAGCTTCGGGGACGGCATGAGGCGTGACGGAGGCTGGCCGGGGTGATGCCGTAGCGTGCGTGGAATGCGCGGGTGAAGTGCGCTGCGCTTCGGAAGCCCCAGCAGGTAGCGATCTCGGCGACGGCGCGGTGGCTGAGCTGCTGGTCGGCGAGGTCGTCTCGGCACCGGCGTAGCCGTTCCTCGCGGACCCAGGCGCCGAAGCTGGTACCTTCGCGGGCGAAGAGCCGGTGCAGCTGGCGGACCGAGATGTAGTTCGCCCGGGCGGCGGCCTGGGGTGACAGCGCGGGATCGCCGAGATGCGCGAGCGCGTACCGTTTCAGCTCACGGGCCAGCGACCGGCTGCCCGCCTCCCGGTGGTCGCAGAACCCCGACACGGCTCGCAGCGCGCTGACCGCCACGTCCAGCCCGGCATCAAGGAACGCCTGCGCTGGCACCTGGCCTGGGGACTGGGCGGCCCGGGCGAGTGCCTGCAGGTACGGGGAGACAAGCTGCCCGGCGCTGCTGGCTGCGGGCACGCGAACCGAGGTGGCCGTGCCGATCTGACGGCGGGCGTCAAGACTGGACCGGGGGACCTGGTAGATCAGGTGCTCGAACGTGCCCGCGCCGCCGAACGCGATTGAGTAGGGGCGGGTGCTGTCGAATAGCGCGAAGTCCCCTGGGCCGAGGGTCACCTCCCGGCCGTCCTGGGCCGCGTGCGCGGTGCCGCTGACATGCAAGGCGAGCAGGTAATCGTCGCAGCCGGAGGACTCGATGTGGCGCCGGGCGCGCACCGCCGACATCGGGGTTGCCTTAACGCGCCAGACCCGCAGCCCACCCCAGTCGCTGCCGGTGACCGAGCCGCCGAACTCACCGGCCCGGCCGCCATCGGGTAGTGGCGTGATGGCTAGCGGAAGGAACATGCGGTTGACCAGATCCCGCCAGGCGGCAAGCCGCTCCGATGGCTCCACCTCGCCGGTGGCGAACGTGACATCCACAACGATCACCCCTGTGCACCATACCGTCCCGGCGCCGGGCGTATGCCACGGAGTTGACCGGCAGCGCCGGGACATTGACCGCCAGCGACCGCGAGCCGGCCACCGGGAAAACAGCCCCGCCTCGGCCCGTTGCCTCTTGTGGCGCCATCCGGCAATACCAGCAGAAAGGCAAACGCCAATGTCAGAACTCCGGCACGCGGCCAGGACCGGCCCCGGAAACACAGCAGCCATCACGCCGGCCACGCAGGCCGAGGTGCTCGCGGCCCACCGGCAGGCGGGACGCCAGTTCCAGGCCGCCGGGGTCCGCAGCTTCGTGCGTGAGCAGGGGAACGGCCCGGCGGTGCTCTGCATCCACGGCATGATCGGCACCTCGTTCCTGTACCGCAAGGTGCTAGCCGAGCTGGCCGCGCGCGGAATGCGCGGCGTGGCCTTCGACTTGCCGGGCTTCGGCCTGGCCGACCGCCCGCCTGGCCAGGATTACAGCTGGACAGGGCTCGGGAAGTTCTGCGTGGCCGCTGTCGACGAGCTCGGGCTGGACCGCTTTCACCTGGTCGTGCACGACATCGGCGGCCCGGTCGGCTTCGAGCTAGCCGTCGCCGCGCCCAGCCGGATCGCCTCGCTGACGCTGCTCAACACCACCATCGACGTCACCGACTTCACATCACCCTGGTCCATGGAACCCTTCCGTCACCGCGGCATCGGGGAACTGTGGATGAGACTCCTGACCGCCCCCGCGTTCCGGTTCCTGATGCGACTGCAGGGCATCGGCGACCCCGCCACGGTCTCCAACGCCGAACTCGACACCTATCTCGCACTTATCAAAGACCCCGATCACGGGCGCGCCTTCCTGCAGATCATGCGCAGCACCGAGCGCACCCCCGCCAAACAGGCCCGCTACCGCGCCGCCGTCCGCGACGTCCCCTACCCGGTGCAGGCGATCTGGGCGGCCGACGACCCGACGATGACCCTGGCGGTTTATGGCGAGAAGGCACGCGCCGCCGCCCGGCTCTCCCGCCTCCACACCGTGCCCGGCAAGCACTTCCCCCAGGAAGACCAGGCACCTGCCATCGCCCAGAAGATAGCCGAACTTGCTCTCCCTCAGCAGTCCGGCAACCCGCCGTCATGAAGAGCTGGGTGCGGTAACGGTCCTGGCGGCCTATCCCGCCGGGTAGCTGGTGAGCCCGGCCAGCGTCGGAGCGAGCTGTTCCAGCTGTTCCAGCTGGTCAACGCCGTCAGCGAAGTCGGCGCCGGCCGGCATGACCATCACGTGGTCCGCGCCGGCGGCCAGGCGTCTATCCCAGCACGTCGCTGCGGAGCTGCGGGAAGACTTTGGAAACCTTCCCCAGGAGATAGTCGCCGTAGCTGCCGGTGAAGGCTCGCAGGTCCTGGCCATCCCACCGCCGCCTGCCGTCGTCTCCGGCGGCGGCGCGGTCAGGAAGTGGCGGCACCTCGGCGGCGAATCCCGGATCCAGGAAGAACGGGAAGGAGAGCCGGCTGTGGCCGCTGAGGTTGCGGACTCGGTGCGGCGTCGAGCGGTACCAGCCCCCGGTCAGGCGATCGAGCATGTCGCCGATGTTGCAGACCAGGGTGCCCGGGATGGGCGGGGCGTCGATCCAGCCTTCGGGCGTGGCGACCTGCAGGCCGCCACTGTCGTCTTGGGCGAGCAGGGTCACCAGCCCGTAGTCGGTGTGCTCGCCCACCCCCCAGCCCCCGGCCTGCGGCAGCGACGGCGGGTAGTGGAAGATCCGGAACAAGATGGTCGGGTCCGCGGTATACCCGGTGGCGAAGTACCCGGCGTCCAGGCCGAGGCTCTGGGCCACTCCGGCGAGCACGGCCTGGCCCAGGCTGGTCAGGGCGTCAAGGTAGGCCAGCACCAGCGGGCGCAGCCGGGGGACCTGCCGCGGGAACAGGTTGCGGCCATGCAGCGGGAGCCCGGCCAGCACGCGCGAATCATCGCCGGGCAGCTCGGCGCCGAAGTACAGTCCTTCCTTCAGGTCTGGCTGCCCGGAGGTGAGCTCGGCGCCCACCGGGAAGAAACCCCGCCAGGCCCGGCCGCCGCGTTCCATGGCGATCTCCAGCTTGTCCGCCGCAGGCAGCGCGAAGAACTCAGTGCTCGCGTCGGCCAGCTCGTCCAGCAGCCCGGCCGGCACGCCATGGCCCGTCACGTAGAAAAAGCCGCGCTCGCGGCAGGCCACTTGGACCTGCTCCGCCACCGCAGCCCTCGCCGCTGCCGGAGCGCCGCCGACCAGCGGGCCAACGTCGATGACCGGTAGCGCGGCTGAACCGCTCGAACCTGCCATGAATCCATTCTGCCCGACACCCGCCCGTCGTCGCGGGGGCGCTGGCCGATGCCGCGCCCACTAGGGAGAGTCAGCCGCGAGTTCCTCACGCGGCGCAGAACACGCCACCAGCGGCGTCGTGGTCCTCCACCGCGCGTTCGACGTCCTCTTGCACCAGGTCAGCGTTGATGGCGATCGCCGCCGCGGATCCGGCGCCGGCCGACGTGATCACCTGGGCGCGCGGATCGACCACGTTGCCGGCGGCCCAGACGCCGAAGGCGCTGGTCCGGCCGGTGGCATCGACAGTGACGAAGCCAGCCTCATTGACCTCACAGCCCAGACCAGTCAGCAGGCCGCCGGCCTGAGGCACGTTGCCGGGCCGGATGAACACCGCTGTCCGCGGGATCACCCGGCCATCGGCCAGCTCGACACCGGTCAACCGGTCGGCCTCGACCACCAGCCGCGCGACCTCGCCGCTGACCACCCGGACCCCGCGTGCCTCCAGCTGGACGCGTTCGGCTGACGTCAGGTCATAGGTGTGGACGAAGAAGACCACGTCGTCGGACCACTGCCGCACCAGCAGCGCATGCTGTACCGAGCCGGGCTGGGTGCCCAGAACCCCGATGGGCTTGTCCCGGACCTCCCACCCGTGGCAGTACGGGCAATGCAGGAGATCCCGGCCCCACCGCTGCCGGATCCCGGGGATCTCCGGCAGCTCGTCGCGGACCCCGGTCGCGACCAGGATCCGCCGCGCCTTCAGCACCCGGCCGCCGGCCAGGCGAACGAAGAACCCGGCCTCGATCCCCACCACCTGATCCTCGGCCAGCTCCACGCCGTAGCCGGCCACCTCGGCCCGTCCCGCTGCCAGCAAGCCGGCCGGCGGCATCCCGTCGCGTGACAAGAACCCTTGCATGTGAGCCGCGGGAGCGTTGCGAGGCGCTCCGGCATCGACCACGGCGACCCGGCGCCGCGCCCGGCCCAGTACCAGAGCCGCGCTCAGGCCGGCCGCTCCGCCGCCGACCACCACCACGTCATAGACCGTCGCCTCCATGGCGATCACCTCCACCGCCAGAGTCCGTCAGCTCACGCAGATCTGACAACTTCCGTTGCTGTTTCCGGGAACCGGTGGTGGACTGACGGCATGGAGAACTCGGCAGCGATCAGCGTCGCCCTGGCCGAAGTCGGTCCCCGCCTCAAGCGGGCGCGAGCCCAGCGGGGCATCACCCTGACCGAGCTGGCCGCCGCGACCGGGATCTCCAAGAGCACCCTGTCCCGGCTGGAAACCGGCCAGCGCAGGCCCAGCCTCGAGCTGCTCCTGCCGATCGCGCAAGCTCATCGGATACCCCTGGACGAACTGGTCGGCGCACCCGAGGTCGGCGACCCCCGGGTCCGGTTCACCCCACGACACCGCAACGGCCGCACCGTCGTCCCGCTCACCCGGCAGCCAGGCGGTCCGCATGCCTGGAAAGTGATCATCCCGCCCGGACACGGCGAGCCCGAGCTTCGCACCCATGAGGGTTATGAATGGCTCTACGTGCTGTCCGGGCAGATGCGGCTGATCCTGGCCGGCCACGACATCACGATGGGCCCCGGCGAAGTCGCCGAGTTCGACACCCGGCTTCCGCACTGGTTCGGACCTGCGGGCGACCAGCCCGTCGAGATCCTCAGCCTGTTCGGCCAGCAGGGCGAACGCATCCACGTCCGCGCCGCACCACGCGGCCAGAGCAACGCGTGATCAGCCAGGCAACCGCAGCCTCCGCCTCTTCCGCGCCAGTTCGCTCACTGGCATCACCACCCGGCGGCGGGGTCGGCCGGACCGGGTGCACCACCCGTACCATCAGCACCTGCAGGCCTGCACGTCCCACTGCGTGCCGCCGCATCCCGCGCCGCCAGCCAGTGAATATGACCCTGTACCCGGTAGACCGGGGTACACAGTCACATTCACGTGTTCCGGTCGCGGGCGCGGCCGGCGGCACCCGGCCCATCCGCCACCCGCGGGACACCCGTAACGGCCTGGCGCCAGGCACCAGGGCCAGGCACGGTCCATCAGCCGGATTGACGCGCCGCCGGGCCGGATGCAGCCGGCTTACCGGGACAACGATCCGGTCCTGCCCCGGCGGCCACGCCCGCCCCGGCCTGCCAGCGGGACCATCGTGACCGGACAGGTTAACGAGGCGAACGTGACCGGACGCGGCACTGGATAGTGGCTAGAAGGACGAAATCTCAACCCGGCACGGCAACAGTCTCGCAGATGAGATTGACGTATTGGCCAGCGACGGATAAGCATCCCGCATGAGCGCGCTCCGCAGATCGCGGAACATGCGTGCTTACCCTGCGGGGCCGCCGTGCACCGTGCCGCATTCCCTGCCAGGTTCCGGGGCGCCCGGCCCGGTCGCGCGACTCCGCATCCCCTTCTCACGCGCTCGCGCTGACAGGCGTGGGACAGCGCGGATCGCTTATCTGCATCAGTTGTGCCGTTCTGTCCCGCTGATGCTCGCAAGTGCTCACAGTTCCCTCATCGCGGCGTGCGGACGGCAGTTGTCCCCGCGTGGCGCTTTGGAAAAGCCAACCCGATGCGCTGGAATCGCGTCTTATGGGTTGATTTCTCTCGGCCGGGGGTGTGGCGACCGTGACCA
Organism: Streptosporangiaceae bacterium; assembly: GCA_052144275.1. Classification (GTDB taxonomy): domain Bacteria; phylum Actinomycetota; class Actinomycetes; order Streptosporangiales; family Streptosporangiaceae; genus Palsa-504. The sequence continues at coordinate 30 of JBKQQQ010000877.1, read as the reverse complement.
GATGCGGAGATGATCGCTGGCCCGCGCGGC
>JBKQQQ010000876.1:0-2529 GCA_052144275.1 Streptosporangiaceae bacterium | reverse complement strand
TTCCAAGTTTCCCATTCAGCCCCACATGACCAGCCGAGTTTGAATTTCTGCATGTGAACGCCCAGCGCCCCGGCAAAGGTGCTTGCGGGCCCGCGCGTGAGGAGAGCGGGGTGGGCAGGCTACGCCGCAATGCCATGGGGTTTAGGCATTTGGGTGTTCGTGCGAGGTTCCCGGTTATGGTTACGGTGGGTAGTTGCTGGTCGCGGGCATGCCGGTGGCCGGCGTGCCGTGCCGGGTGACGGCCGGTTCCACGGGCCGGCGAGCTGGCGTCCTGGGGCGGTTTCCGGTGTTTGCGCTGGTCAGGCGGGCGTGTTCGCGAGGGTGATGACGGCGGCGGCGATCCGGGTGGCGGTGTCCGCGCGGCCGGCGCGGGGAAAGGTGCTGGCGCACTTGGCCTTGCGGGCGCGGTGCCGGTTCCGGTCGATGACGGTGCGGTGCTTCGCGAGTTCCCTGGTCAGCGCCGTGCAGCTGGTCCTGCCGGCGCGGATCGCGGCGGTCACGGCGCGGCGGGTGCGGCCGTGGGAGATCTCGCGGGCCTGGACGCGCTGCCCGGCGCGGCGTCCCTTCTTCGCGGGGGCGGCGGCGAGCGCGGCGGCGCGGGCGACGCCGCGGGTCATCTCGTTCCCGGCGGCCCAGGCGGCGAGTTCCTGCCGGACCAGGCCCGGGCTGCCCGAGCGGAGCATCGGCCCGGCCGACGGCCCGGTGCCGCGCAGGCTCGCCTTCGTCTCCCGCAGCGCGGTCTCCGACCCGTCCCACCGCCACTTATACAGCGCCGCGAGTTCGGCGGCGGGATATTCCCTGATGTCCATCAGGTCGGTGACCAGGCAGAACAGCTCCGGTACCTCCTGGCCTTCGACGGTGACCCAGTACTCGATGACGCGGACGGTCACGGTGACGCCGTCGCCGGAGATCTCCGCGAGATACGAGCCGTCCGCCAGGATCGGGGTGACCCTTTTCAGCGGGATGTCGCTTTTCAGCCGGATCAGGACGTGCGTGCAGGCCGTGAGCCGGGCGATCCGGGCCGCGCCGGGATAGTTCCTGTCCATGATCCAGATCCGGTCCGTGGTGAACAGGTGCGGAAACTCCCGCATCGCGGTGTCCAGGAGCTTCTGCTCCGCGGCGGCCTTGTCCGTGCCGGCCGGGCCGTGCGGCATCCCCAGCAGCCCCCGCGTGGAGGCGTCCGTCATCGGCAGCCCTCTCAGCTGCGGGAACGGGGACGAGTCATCCCCGGTGCCGACCGAACCGTACATGGCCCGGTTCGCCGGCGTGTCCGGTACCCGGATCAGCGTCCCGTCGATCGCCCCGGTCTTCAGCGGCCTGTTCCTGCCGATGATCACCGCCCGCCAGTCCCGCTCCTCATGCTCGGCGTGCGAGGCGCGCAGCACGACGTCCTGCAGTTCCTCCAGCGGCTCCGGGCCGAGCGCGTTCCGCCAGTCCCCGAGCGCCCGCTCCGACGCCGGCACCCACGGCCGCGCCCACGGCACCAGTGCCAGGCCCCCGGCCAGCGCGATCACCGCGTCCCGCACGCCGGCACCGGGCACCAGCGTCATCAGCACGATGACCCGGATCATGAACCCCGCAGCCAGCAGCCGCTCCCGCTCCCCCTTCACGTACTCTTCCCGCAGCACGGCCCGCTCCGCGATGCCGTCGATCACGCCCGGCCCGGCCTGCTCCTCCAGCCATTCCTCCAGCGGCCCCAGCGTCGCGTGATGCACCGGGCTGCCCTTCGCCTGCACCCGCCCGTCCTGCCGCACCTGCGCCGACGCCACCGCCACGATCTTGCAGAACACCACCGGCTCGCCCGTCCGGATCCGCCGCGTCCCCCCGATGACCAGCGCCGACCGGCAGCCCCCGCCCGGCAGCCTCCCGTTCCGCAGCGGCGTCACCAGGTTAGCCAGCCGCACCGCCACCATCACCCCGCCGTCCGCAATGCTGCTGGCGGCATCCGGCGAAACAGGGTAGACATGCACGAGAGGCTCCTGTGGCGAAGAGTGACGTAGACAATCCCTCTTCTACAGGAGCCTCGCCCGTCCCGCCGGAAACCTGCGAAACACGCCTCTCACCACCGGCAACCACCCAGCGTGACCGGCAACGGCTCAAGCCCGGCAGCACTTCGCCCTAAAGCCCATGGCATTGGGCCAAGACGCGCACACCGGCGGCATGTTCAGCCTCGGCGCGAAGGCACTGAAGGACATCACCAAGATCTTCCTCGCCACCCGCGAAGAGATGGAGAACAAGCGCATCAACGAGGTATTCAGCGACGAGTTCTTCACGAGCAACTTCTGGCTCTACTGGCGCACCATGTTCGCCTTCGAGGAGTGGCACAGCGCGCTGGAGATGAAGCTGTACCTGCACCGCTTCATTCACCACATCGGCGGCCTGCCTGACTTCTCGACGCTGAAGTTCACGAAGTACAACCAGTACGAATCGCTCGTCCTGCCGCTGTACAGGTGGCTGCTGGACAGGGCGTCGTGTTCCGCTTCAGCACCGAGGTCACCGATGTCGACTTCGACATCACCCCGGAGCGGA
>JBKQQQ010000875.1:0-3786 GCA_052144275.1 Streptosporangiaceae bacterium | reverse complement strand
TAGGCTGCGCCGCTACCCCGCCATCGCAGCGCTGATCAATGCCGAAACCGAAAGCGCGGGAAATGAACTGTCCGGGCAAGCGATGAGGCAGTCACGACGATCAGTCGAGGGCCGCTCTGAGATGCCCTCTGCGCCACTAGCAACCCCGGCCGGTTAACCGCCGGAGACCATTCATTCCTTGATCCTCCTCGCGGGCGGCGTGCGGCCGCGCGGCGCAGCCGGTCGCGCAGCAGAACTAGCCGTTCTGTGCCGCCCCCGCGCGACGACGACGCCATCGACTGGACGGCGCATAGTCGGCGCATAGTCGGCGCAATTACAGGCAGATAGACCCTCGCTCTCCGTGATAGAAACCGCGTCCGAGTGACCGCCACGGCAGGTCGACTGATCCTCCGCTAAGGATGCCAAACCGGAGAGAGTCTCCTGTGAGACCGCAACCTAAGGTGCTCTGACCAGCAACGAAGGGACAAAATTGCAGGTGGCTGGCTCTCGTTGCGGCAAGTAGGCAAGGGCAGCGGCCAGGTCACTAACGGGGAAGATCGGCGCTACTCGCGTACTCACGACTGCAACCTATCCCGCCCGGCCCGCAGGGTCCCCGGTCGACGGCTGCGAGGACCCGGCCACCGCGATCCGCCGCGCCGACGCGACCACGCTCCAGGCGGCCAGCACCCTGTGCGGACAGGCGTCGTGGAAGATCCGCGGCTAGGACCACGCCACCCGTCACGACGTCGCCACCCCGGACATGATCCGCCAGCTGCCCGCCGGGTTCGCCCTGGTCATCCGCGGCGGCTGCGCCCCCGTCATCGCCCGGCTGCCGCGCGCCTGGAAGAACCCGGCCTACCGCCGCGCCCGCCGCCTCGGGTGCCGGGGCCGGGACCGCCGGGTGTCGGCGCGCGACCACGCGCACGATCGGTCGGCCGTGGGATTACCAGTCCCGTTGCTATCAGGGGATGAGATTCGACAAAAACTCGATCGCCGCGTCGCCGACGGCGGCACCGACGGCGGCACCGGCCTTCCCGGCTTTACGCAAGGCGCTGCGCAGCCGGTTTTTATCAGTTGAAGGCTCGTCCGGCAGCTGTTCATCCTCCCGCTGCTCAGGATCTGGCTGCCGCTGGTCTGGCTGAGATGCCATGAACGCATCGTAATGCGACTCCTGGTCACCAGCTAACGGCCTGGGCTGCGGTCGGAGGGCTCGCAAGATACCGATCCCGTCTTCCTGGTACCTGCCCAGGTCTTGCCGCGGTCCCCGCGCCGCCTGTGGCGGGTATGAGTAGGCCGGGTGCACGATGGATCGGCGCCGTCGCACGACCGTCCGTTTTCAGACTTAGCGGCCTGCCTGTTCAGATGATCAGACCCGAGCGTGGCTGCATGCTGTCGTGTGTCTGTGGCTGGGATTGGCTGGTGCCGTTGCTGTCAGCTCCCGTGACCGCCTCTACGTTGCAGGGGATGGCCCGCGTCCGGTCCGGGCAGGCTCCCGCGCGGCTCTTGGTTCCTGACCGGAGGCGGCACAGAGGCTCCGCGGTCAAGGGTGGCCGAAGGTCATTTCCGGAGCAATGCCGGGGACTTAAGGTTCGAGGGCGAGAGTCGAGTACCGGCTGCGGCGTGCCAGGGGCGCTGTGGCAACGGTGGTCCGGTAAGGCGGGGTATCGATCATGATCCTCCCGTTGCCGAGGGCCTCCGTTGCCTGTTCAGGCTGCCATTGACTCGGCTGTCGCGACTACCAGGATGATCACCGGGTCGGCGCGGATGGTCGCTCCGGAGTATCCGGGCGAGCTGACCCTGATTGTGTCCTCCCAGGTGGGGCTGCGCCATGGCCGGGCTGGCCGGGCAATGCCGCGGCGAGCGCGGCCTGCTCCACCTCGATGACAGACTCGGTGCGCAACCTGGCGTCGTAGGCCGCCTTGCCGCCGCGAACGCCGAACAGCCGCCTGGTCCATACCAGGTAGACGACAAGGAGCAGGTTGATCACGAACGCCGCGACCTTCAGCCAGGTGATGTGCCCCCTAGTCAGCTCCCAGACCTCCCAGGGCAGGAAGATCGAGGTCGCTATCATGGCGAAGTACTCGCCCCACCGCTGGCCCAACCACAGCCCGACGCTTTCCACCAGCTCGATCAAAGCGTAAACGGGCAGCCCAATGGCCAAAATGGTAACCCAGCGCGGGCTGATCGTGAGCGCATGGTGGACCAGCACGAGCAGCTTGGAGTGGCTGACGTCGAAGCCGAGATCCTGGTACAGAGCGCGGATGGCGGGCAGGGCGTTGTTGTATGCTCGCTGGATGCCTGCCTGGTCGTACTTGAACCACCACACCCCGTAGGCCGCGACGCCGATGATCAAGAAGCGGAGGAACCGCTCCACCGCGAACACGCGCAGGATCAGCTCGCTGCGCAGCTCCTTGCCCCGGCGGACCAGCGGCGCCGCTGCGGCCGGGCCGCTGCCGTGCTGCCCGCCGGTCACGAACGCGCCGCAGCGCAGGCACCGCCAGGCCGTTCCGCCCGCCGTCGGAGCCATCAGCCGGTCCCGCAGCTCCGGTTCGTCCGGCGCGTACGTCACGTGGCCCTTGCGGGCACAGCCGAACAGGCTCCAGTCCACATCTTGAGAATAGCCAGACGGGCAACGCGCTGCTCCGGTCACGATGCCGACCGTGCTTCCGGCCAGGCCCGCTGGACGCGGCGGGCGGGCTCGGCATGCTTGAGGACGGTGCGCTCACGCCGCGCTAGGGCCAAGCGGCGCAAGGTTGACGCTTGAGTGTCACGGCGACAGCGCTCACGGCTCCGGAGGCCGCGGGCCATCCCCGGACCCATGCCCCGCCACGGCTTTGCATCTTCCCCCGGTCGCGTCGTCGTGGACCAGGTGCTCACCATCAAACCAGAACGCGCGGGATGTCGCCGCTGGAGATGGGGGTGCACGGGAAACCCTTGCCGCGTCCGCGCAGGACGTCAGGGTGGTCGTCACGAGGGGCGGCGAGCCCATATGGCGGGGCCAGGGCGGAGCCCGGGAGGAATCGAACCCGGCACTATCAGCTTGGGAATCGGACCGATCATGCCAGGTAGAGCCGCTTACCAGCCAGCTCCGCAGACCTGTAGTAGCCGTGATTGACACCTCGCCAGCGCGGCTAATGGCCCGACGATCTTCCGCCGATCAGGACTCCTCACCGCTCTGTCCCTGGTCTTCCCCGTCCTCCTCGTGGCTGCCGTCCCTCGGGGGTTGCGGCCGGATGGCTACATGCCAGTTCCAGGCGGGAATAGCGCCGGCCGCAACGGCAAGCACTCCAGCCACCACTGCACCGGCCACCTTCGCAACTCGGGCCCACTTGATCGGCTTATGCGTTGCCATGCCGGACACCTTCTGCCCAATAAGGGAGAACTCGAGAAGCCCACCCGTGCTCGCATCACCGCAGGTTACGGGCCTGCGGCCCGGAGTTTTCAATAACCCTACTCGCAGTGAGTATTTCCAGGGAAGGCTGGACAACGCCGGATGCAAACAGTGGGGAATGTCCCAGCGTCCGGCCGGTACCTCACAGCTCTGCGACGTTCACCTGCAGGCGCTCCCGAACCGGATGCGCTGATCATTGAGGTTGCCCGACAAGGGGTATGGATGCGGAACTGGCCACAAGGAGGGCATTATGACCACGAATCAGGGTCCGTACCCAGCTCAGTATCCTGTTCAGTTCGCCGTCGAGTACCCGGACCGGCCGCTCAACCGGCTGACCTCGTTCTTCCGGATTTTCGTGATCATCCCGATCGCGATCGTGCTCGGCACCGTTTCCGGCGCGACCTGGGAATCCGCGG
>JBKQQQ010000874.1:0-2678 GCA_052144275.1 Streptosporangiaceae bacterium | reverse complement strand
CGCCCGCCGGCACACGCGACGGCACCGGCCGGACCACTGGCCGGGGCACCCAGCCAGCCATAGGGAGAGCATTGTCATGACAGCACGCTGGCGCGCGCCCGCCGGGCTGCACGTGGCCTCGGCCCGGCTGCCCGATGAGGGTGAGCTGCCTTCGCTGGACGGCGCGACCGGGTGGCTCAATTCGCCGCCGCTGACACCAGCGGGCCTGCGCGGGAAGGTGGTACTGGCCGGCTTTTGGACTTATACCTGCATCAACTGGCTACGCCAGCTTCCCTACCTGCGCGCCTGGGCCGAGAAATACTCTGGCCACGGGCTGGTGGTGATCGGCGTCCACACACCAGAGTTCTCGTTCGAGCACTACGTCGGCAATGTCCGGCAGGCCGTCCAGGACATGGGGATCACCTACCCGGTCGCGACCGATAATGACTACGCGGTGTGGCGTGCGTTCGGCAACCACTACTGGCCCGCGCTCTACTTCGCCGACGCGCAGGGCCGTGTCCGGCATCACCACTTCGGCGAAGGTGAATACGGCCAGTCGGAAATGGTCATCCAGCAGCTGCTGGCCGAGGCCGGATCCGCCGGTACCGGTACGGACCTGGTCTCGGTGGAGGTCCGCGGCCTTGAAGCCCCGGCCGAATGGGCCAGCCTGCGATCACCGGAAAACTACACCGGCTACGGGCGCACCGAGAACTTTGCCTCGCCGGGCGGCGCTGTGCCCGGCAAGCCGCACCTCTACACCATCCCCGCGCGGCTGGGGCTCAACCAGTGGGCCCTTTCGGGGGACTGGACCATAGAGGACGAGGCCGCCACGCTGAACGCGACGAACGGGCACATCGCCTGCCGCTTCCACGGCCGCGACCTCAACCTCGTCATGGGACCAGCAGCACCAGAAACCCCCGTGAGATGCCGCGTCTTCATCGACGGACAGCCCCCCGGTGAGGCTCACGGAAGCGACGTCGACCGTGATGGCAACGGCACGGTCACGCAGCAGCGTGTGTACCAGCTCATCCGCCAGCCCGGCCCTATCACCGGTCGCACCTTCGAGATCACCTTCCCCGATCCAGGGGCTCAGGCCTACGCATTCACCTTCGGCTAGAACAGGACAATCACCGTGGACACGAGCAAGACGCCGGGGACTGACCCGCCTTTCGGCCCGGTGAGGCAGATCGAGGCCGGCGTGCTGAACACCGGGTACGTCGAGGCCGGCCCGGCCGGTAGCCGGCACCCGCCCTGACCGACGCCGATTTACGGGTGGCCCGGCTGGTGGTGACCTGCTCGGCGTGGCCTTCGCCTACTGGGCGAAGATAGGGGGAAACCGTTCAGCTGGAGGAGCGTAACCATGGACAGTGACGTCCGGACCCGGGACAGGGTGGCAGAACACTGGCATGCCTCCGAGCGGGGCGATATCGAAGCCGAGCACGCCATCTACGCGGCCGACGCGATCCTGGACTACCCGCAGTCGGGTGAGCGTTTCCGCGGTCGGGCCAATATCCAGGCACAGCGCGGCGGTCACCCGGCAGATCGGCATTTCACGATCCGCCGGATCAGCGGCATCGGGGATCTGTGGGTCAGCGAGTGCATCATCACCTATGACGGCGTCCCCTCGTTCTCGGTGAGCATCATGGAGTTCACCGAGGGCTACGTCACACATGAAACGCAGTATTTCGGTGACAAGTTCGAGGCTGCTTCGTGGCGGGCGCCGCTGGCCGAGCCGATCCCGGCCGACGGCGGCGAACCCGGCCAGCCGGCCCGCGGGTAGCCCGTTTGAGCGATCCGCCGCCACGGCCTTGACAGCTGGCCTCACCGCGCGACGAACAGGTCGGCCGGATCCGAGAACGGCACCCGGCACACAGGCCAGGACCAGGGCAACCGGCCATCACTTCTTGCGACATCGGTACCCCTGCGATTCGCCCTCACCTGGTGCGACGCAGTTTGCCGGGGGGTGCAAGATGGGCAGCTTCGCTGCGACTGACAGTGTGATCCACGTGATAAGCCCGCCAAAATCCGATCACGGTGAGCGATGAAGCTCGCCATGCTCGCGCCGATCGCCTGGCGCACGCCGCCCAAGCACTACGGGCCGTGGGAGTCGATCGCCAGCCTGCTCACTGAGGGGCTTGTCGCGCGAGGAGTCGATGTCACGCTTTTCGCAACGCTCGACTCGGTGACGGCGGCAGTTCTCGACGGCGTCTGCCCGCACGGCTACGCAGAGGACGCTCAGCTGGACGGCCGGGTCTGGGAGGCGCTGCACGTCTCGCATGCACTGGCCCGATCGGGCGAGTTCGAGCTTGTGCACAACCACCTCGACTGGCTGCCGCTCGCATTTGGCGAGCACGCGCGGGCGCCGATGGTGACGACCATCCACGGCTTCTCCGGCCCGGGCATCCTTCCTGCCTACACGCGGTCGCGCTCGGCGTTCGTCGCGATCTCAGATTCCGACCGCTACGCCGGGCTCGACTATGCCGCGACCATCCATCACGGCATCGACCTCAGAATGCTCCCGTACCGCGCCACTGGGGGGGATTACCTTGTCTCGCTCGGGCGCATCCATCCTGACAAGGGAACAGCTGACGCCATCGAGATCGCCCGTCGCGCGGGACGACGGCTGGTGATCTGCGGCATCGTGCAGGACGAGCGGTATTTCGCCGACGCCGTGGAGCCGCATGTCGACGGGGATCAGG
>JBKQQQ010000873.1:0-6182 GCA_052144275.1 Streptosporangiaceae bacterium | reverse complement strand
CCAATCTCACCAGCCATCTGGTACGCCCGTCCTGATCCTTCCGCGGCTCAGCGAGGTCCTCGTCCCAGCGGATGGAGTCGTATGGCCCGTCCTGGTGGCCGGAGGCGCAATGGCCGACGGAGTAGTCCGGCCGCGCATGCTTGTGCCGCACGATCAGCGAGGCCGTACAACAGCTGAAATCCGGGCGCCAGGAGCTGTTAACCGGTCGGCTGGAAGCCTACCTGGCCGGTCCTGGCCCGGGTCCTGGCTGGCTCGACGGCATGCTGGGTCCCTCTACTTTCTCAAGAGTCGTGATAGTTGCCCCATCAGCCGCGCCTCCTGAGCGTTGAGCATCTCCCTGCAGACCTTCATCCGTCGTCCCAGCCAGTCCCGCGGACCACGAAGGGCACAGCCGTTGACAGCCCGGGCCTGGCCCCGGCCCGGGGCCCGGGAGAAGGGCCTGTCTCTCGTGACATGCACGCGGATTGTTCTCACCCGTACAAGTCAAGGCAGTATTGAAAAGGTGTCCGCCAAGATGCCCGGGTCACAATGCTGCGAGCATTGCGCCGAGATCCCACATGCCAGAGGCCCTCTCTCTGTTCGAGAAAGGGCCTCTGGCCTTGGTAGCGGGGGCGGGATTTGAACCCGCGACCTCTGGGTTATGAGCAAGCCGAGCGCTGTCGCAGTATGTATCTCCTGTTGCTCGCCATCCCGCATGGGCTCGGCAGACGTTGCCTGACAGTCTGCTGCATCTCATCGTGTCTCGGCCTGTTCCGGCCTGTTGTGGTCACAATGCCGGTCACAAGGACGGTGCTGCCGAGGCAATTTGGGTCGTGCCGGTCAGCTGCTACGGGAAGCGTCACTGAGGTCTTCGCCGTGCTCGAGCCGGGCAGCGACTCGCAAAGACTGCTCCAGCTCGTGGAGGTGCGCATCGGGCCACCTGACGGCGAACTCCCGGTGGATGGCGGCGGCTCCCTCGCTCGCGACCAGGATCCTCCCGCGAGTCCAGAGCGGCCAGCCGGATCGACGTGTTGTCAACGAGGCGGCCACAGCGGGTCCGAAGCTCGCTGCGCTTGTCCCAGCATGCTTTCTCGCCGACTTCCAAACACTCACAACATCGCCGCCCGTAGCCTGGGCCGCGGCGTGCCCCTCGTGGAGGCCACGGCCCGGGAACCTGCGGACGCGGCACGCCTGCCTGGCCGGCGGCTAGGCGCCGTCGGCGCTGAGGTGCCTGCCGTCGACCTGATCGATCCGCCGCAGGTGCCTGATCGCACTGGCCGGGGCGGACCGGCTGCAGCCCGAACCCGCCGGTGACCAAGTCCTTGAAGCCATGCCCGGCCGGCCTCGGCCCTGGTGATCGGTGCCGGCCCGGCTGGGCATGCGGTAACTGGGACCTAGGTCCCCGGCAGGCGGGCCGATCGGTTCTAGCCCGGCATTGCCGATCGGTGCAGCTTGGCCTGTAGGTTCACCTTTTTCGCCCTTGGAACGGGATGGGGGGGCGAAATGACAAGACCAGGGCAAGATCCCCGCAGACCGTCGGAAGGCCTGGCTCCGGTAGGCAGCAACGGGCAGGCCCGGCGGTCGCAGACCTCCAGCCATGACAATCACGCCTGGCGGCAGTTCATGGACAGGGGCCGATGTTCTCCTGGTCGCGCCGGGCCTGACAGTACGGATATCGGGTTCCGGGCGAACCCCGCCTTAGGAGGTTGGGTGACGGGGATCATAGGTGATCATAGGCGAACAGCTGGCGTGGCGCAGCAGTTGCAGCCCCGGGATCCGCGGAAAGTCGGCCCGTACTGGCTGCTGGGCCGGCTGGGCAGCGGAGGCATGGGCCAGGTGTTCCTGGGCCGATCACCCGGGGGGCGGCTGATCGCGGTGAAGGTGGTCCGGGCCGAACTGGCCGGGCAAGCCGAATTCCGGAACCGGTTCGCCCGCGAGGTCGCCGCGGCGCGGACGGTGAGCGGCCTGTTCACAGCGCCGGTGGTTGACGCCGACGTAGACGCACCGGTGCCCTGGCTGGCCACCGCCTACGTCCCCGGGCCGTCCCTCGCCGAGGCGATCACCAGGCACGGCCCGCTGCCTGCTCCATCCGTGCTCGCGCTGGCGGCGGGACTGGCCGAGGGCCTGGGAGCGATCCACGCAGCGGGCATCGTGCATCGTGATCTGAAGCCACCGAACGTGCTGTTGGCTGAGGACGGCCCCCGGGTCATCGATTTCGGCATCTCCCGGGCAGCGGAGGCGAGCATGCTGACCGGCACTGGCGTGGTATTCGGCTCGCCTAGTTTCATGTCCCCCGAACAGGCCCAAGGCCACCGCGTCGGCCCGCCCAGCGACGTGTTTAGCCTGGGCGCGGTGCTTACCTTCGCCGCCACCGGTGAGGGGCCGTTCGGCACCGGGCCCAGCGCCACACTGCTGTACCGGGTAGTTTTCACTCCGCCGGATGTCGGTGGCCTGCCCACCGGACTCCGGCCGCTGGTGGAGCGATGCCTGGCCAAGGACCCAGAGCAGCGGCCCAGCACAGAGCAGCTCCTGGCCGAGCTCAACACCGCCCCCCCGGCAGCAGGCTGGCTGCCAGCGCCGATCACCCAGGCGTTCCCGTCGCACCCCCCATCAGAACCCGGCCCAGCCGCGCCCACGGCTGTCGGCGACCTGTCGGCCACGCCCGTGACTCAGCCGGCCGCCGCGCCCCGCGCAGGCGTACCGATAAGCGAAACGCCGGTGACCCCGGGGGATATGCTGGCGCTTGCAGCCGCCAGGACCGAGGCACCCAGCGGCAGCCGGGGAGGAGGACGACCGGGCCGCTCCCGCCTGGGACTGGCCGGCGCCGCCGCGGCGGTCGCGCTCATAATTATCTATCTCATTGTGGCCATGACCGCGCACCTGCCTCCGTTCAGCAAGGCGTCATCCGCGCCCTCGTCACCCGCACCAGCGACGACCGCCCCCGCCTCAACCGGACCTCGGCCATCCCCGGTGGCGACGTCCCCGGCCACTTCTCCCGCGACCTCCCCGGCCACCTCCTCCCTGGCGACCTCGTCGGCGACTTCCCCGGCCACCTCGCCGGCCACCTCCTCCCCGGCGACCTCCTCCCCGGCCACCTCGCCGGCGACCTCCCCGGCCACCTCCTCTCCGGCCACCTCCTCCCCGGCGACCTCCCCGGCGGGGTCCTCCCGGCCGGGGCCGGGGTAGCGCGGCCGGATACCCGTTCACCGCGGCCGATGTGGTGTTCTTGGATCCGCTCAGGAACCGCCGCAACGATCCGGGGCACCCGCGCCGCGTTCCGGGCTCAGGGCGAGTACTACCGGCGGTTCGATGATGCGGGTTCTGTCGCCCGACCCCGCCGAGCTGCTGGCGGCCTGGCGCGCCATCGAGGACTCTGGTCGGCAGGTAGTCGCCCCGTTTCATAATCACCGGCGTCGGCTAAGCACGGCTCACATCTGCCGGCACCACGAAGCAGGAGGTGCTGACGCTGGCGGACTGGCTGCGGTGCTTGCAGGTGCCCGCGGGGGGTGCTGGAGGCGACTAACTGGAACGGGCCTATGGTCCGATCGCCCGTCCGCGGCTCGTACAGAGCCATCTAGGAGCACCCTGGCTCAGCTAGGCCCATCCTGGTCGGGGAATCGCACGAACGTTGCGTAGCCGGGCACGGTGTCAGTCAGGCCCATGTCTTTCAGCTTGGCTAGTGCTCGCCTGGCCGTGCTGTGGCTCACGTGGTAGGTCTCGACCAGCTCCGTGACGCTCGGCACCCGATCACCAGGCTTTAGCTCGCCTGACTTGATCTTCTCTACCAGCACGTAAACGATCAGCATGTATGGCGCGTGCGGTCCCGTCAGCTCTTGGCTCATGTTGGCTAAGCTTGCCAGATCTGAGCTGGAAGCCCGTAATTTCGCTAGGGGTCTTGGGCATCTCAGCTGGCCTGGACCGGCTCGCGTCAGGCGCGCCAGGGCCGGGCGGTGGCTGGTCACGGCTCGGAGACCTGGACCGTGCCGTTCGCGCTGCTGACCTGGCCGCTGTCGCCGCCCTTGATCTCAGCGTGGTTGGTGATGGTCGCGGTCTTGTCGACCTCCTTGACCTGCGCGTTGCTGAAGTCGAACGCAGCGTCAGCGCCGAACACGGTGCCGTTGCTGAGCTTGACCTCGGCGTGGTTGGTTCCGGCCTGGCCGCTACCGGGCTGGAGGGTGAAGTGGAGAACCACAGTCTCGCCAGAAGCCAGGCTGGTCGGGATCGGGTCGGTGATCTGGGCACCAGGGAAGGTGTCCATCACGCCGCTGATGTCGGCCTTGAGGGGGGCCGGGTTGTGGATGGCGATCGTGCCCTCGACCTTCCAGCCGCTGTCCGTCCCGGTCACGGTGACCGGGACGGAGTAGCTGGCCTGCTCGCCGACGTGGACCTTAAGGCTGGCCGGGTCTGGCTTGCCGAGCGACCAGTTGTAGGTCCCGGGTGAAGCTGGTGCCGGTGACGGCCTTGGCGATGTCCAGGCTCCACACGTTGACCTTGACGGTGGCGGATGCCTGCGCGAGCACCTGGTTCTGGTCAGCGCTCAGCACCTGGACGGTGTCGGTGTGGTCTCCGGTCACCTGGTAGTCGTAGGCGAAGCTGCCCGACTGGGACAGGCCGGCCGGGAACACCTCGGTGTCTGGATCTGAGTCCACCACGGCCACGGTCCCGTTGATCTCGTTCACCGTGTAGCCGACGTCAGCCTTGGGCGTGGGGCCGTACGGCTGACCGAGGTAACTGGGTAGTTGGTGATGGTGATCGGTGCCTCCACCCGGTACGTCCCGCCGGGCTGGTAGCCGCTCACCGGCCAGCCGAACTGGTAGTTTCCGTTCTGCCCGGGCTGGAGCTGGCTGGGCACGCTCAGCTGGTGAACGCTTCCCACCATGTTCCATGGCTTCCGGTTCCCTTCTGCTCTAGGAACGCCTTCACCGTCAGGTCGGTAGTCGCTACCGACCCGTTGTTGGTGACCGTGACCTGGCCGCTGAGGCTGACCGCCCCTAGCTGGCCGTCGTGTTTGGTGACGTTGACGGTGTAGTGGACCTTGCCGGCGTCGCCCTTCCAGATGTCCAGGCTGGCCGGCTCGGCCGTCTTGGTCACGTCCCAGGCGTAGGTCTTGTCCTGGGTGAGACCGGCGCTGACGCTGGCGTTCAGCGTCGCGCCGTTCTGGCCGTTGTTCTGGGTCGCGGCGTTGGCCGCGTCCGTTGTGGACAGCAGCGTGCCCGCCGTTAGAAGCGGCAGCGCGGCCGCTGTCACGATTGTGCGGAACCTCCTATAGCCATAGGTCCGGGGTGTTCCGGGCCGAGGTCCGGCTGAGCCGGGCCGAGGTCCGGCTGAGCCGGGCCGGCGCCCCCGGCCACCCGCGCCGGGCGGGTGGTGGGGGACGCTGGCCGCTCAGGCGGTCACGGTGTTAGGGCTGCGGGTTACCGCACGGTGATGCCAGGACCGCCGATGATCGGGTACGGGCTGAGCGTGGTGCCAGTGATGCCCGCGGCGTAGGTGTCATGCCGGGCACCGAACCCGCCGTCGTGCACCTTGACGGTCACCTTGGTTCCGGCCAGGCCCGGCACGGAGGCCGGGATGGTGAACCTGAACGTCGCGTCGTGGCCCTTGACCTGCGCGGACTGAACCGGCGCGATGTAGTGCAGCACCGAGGCGAACGACCCGGCGGGCAGGGTGAACGTGAGCGCCTGGCCCGTCGAGGACCGGGCGGTGCCGGACACCGACCCGTCCTTAGCGACCTTGCCGGTCAGGTACACCTTGTAGGACTGCCCGTTGTAGGCGATGGTGGCGCTGATCTTGCCGCCGGCGACCTGGCCATTGATCTTCCAGGTGATGCCGCCGCCGTTGTAAGCGCCGCTGCCGGAGAAGGCGAGCCGCTCCGGGGACAGCGCGGTCAGCTTGAGCCCGCCGTTCAGGGTGTGGGCGTACTGGCTGCCGGCGTAGGTGAACACCAGCGCATGCGGCCCTGCCGCAGGCGCCCAGACCCCGGAGCCGGGCTCTGCGTAGGTCCAGTTGGTGTAGTCGACCTGGCCGTGATACCGGCCGCTCTGGAGAGCCTGGAATGTCTCGTACTGGAGCGGGTTGCCCAGCTCCACCGAGCCGGCTGCCGCCCGGGGCAGCGGCTTGGTCGGCAGGGTGGCCGCTGACGCGGCGCCCGCCGTGGTGACGGCCAGGCCGGCCGTGACGGCCAGCGCTGCCGCGCTTGTGAC
>JBKQQQ010000872.1:0-2754 GCA_052144275.1 Streptosporangiaceae bacterium | reverse complement strand
ATGGCCGGGTTGCCCGGCGTGATGCAGATGGCCTTCAGCCCGTAGCCGGCGCCCGGAGAGTAGGCGGGCATCAGGCCCATGAAACCCGCCGCGTCCCGCGGCCGGACGATCGTCCGCAGTGGCTGCTGGATCTGGCCCCGGGCCAGCCCGGCCAGGGCCTCGCGCATGACGTCGGCGCACTCGGTGTAGGGCAGCAGCGCCCGCACGTGGTGGCCGGCCAGGACAAGTATCTTCACGCGGGCCTCCAGCTCGGGTTGGCGTAAACCACGGAGTGCGATGCCGTGGAGGTGGCCGGGGATACCAGCTCCGTTCGGTATAAGGTCTTGAAAGTGACCTATACCGGAGAAGTGCGTGTCGGCGGTCCGTCCGACACGCGGGAGATCGACGGCCTGACCGTGACCAAGATAGCCGTGGGTCCCATGGACAATAACGCGTACCTGCTGCGCTGCGCGAGCACCGGCCAGGGGCTGCTGATCGACGCCGCCAACGAGGCGGGCCGGCTGATCGAGATGATCGGCGACACGCCGGTCGGCACGATCGTCACCACGCACCGGCACTTCGACCACTGGCAGGCGCTCCCCGAGGTGCAAAAGCACACCGGCGCGGTGGTGGTCGCGCATCCGGCCGACGCGGACGAGTTGCCGGTGGAGGTAGGGCACCGGGCTGAGCACGGGGAGGTACTGACCTTCGGCGACTGCGCGGTGTCCCTCATTCACCTGCGCGGGCACACGCCGGGCAGCATCGCCGTCCTGTACGACGCGGGCGGAGCGCTGGCCGGGGCGCCGCACGTGTTCACCGGAGACTCGCTGTTCCCCGGCGGCGTGGGCAAGACGAACTCGCCCGAGGACTTCACCTCGCTGCTCACCGACGTGACCGAGCGCCTGTTCGGCCCGCTGCCCGACCCGACCTGGGTATACCCGGGGCATGGCAACGACACCACGCTGGGGGCGGAGCGCCCGCACCTCGGCGAGTGGCGCGACCGCGGCTGGTGACTTCCACCGCCCCGGCGGGTGACGTCGTCGGCGCGTCGGCAAAAGCGGACGACGGCCTGGTCCGCGCCTACCGGGACCGCACGCCCGGCTCGGCGGCCTCGTTCGAGGCGGCCCGGCGGGTGCTGCCCGGGGGCGAGACCCGGGCGGTCACTACCTACCCGCCGTACCCGGTCGTCATGGCCGAGGGACACGGCGCCCGGCTGACCGACGTCGACGGCCACAGCTACCTGGACCTGGTCAACAACTACACCGCGATGGTGCACGGCAGCGCGTTCGCCCCCGTCACCGACGCGGTGGCCGAGTTGCTGCCGCGCGGGTTCGCGTTCGCGAGCCCGCACCCCTGCCAGGTCGCGCTGGCCGAACTGCTGGTCACGCGGATACCTTCGGTGCACCGGGTGCGGTTCACCAACTCCGGCACCGAGGCGGCGCTGCTGGCGGCCCGGATCGCTTCGCGGGCTACCGGCCGCCGACGGCTGCTGATGTTCGACGGCGCCTACCACGGCAGCGCGGCGCTGTTCCTGCCCGGCTCCCCCGACGTGGTCCGGGCGCCGTGGAACGACCTGGACGCCGTGGCGGCAGTGCTCGGCCAGCCCGATCACGGTATCGCCGCGGTCTTCGCCGAGCCGTTCCTCGGCGCGGGCGGGGTCCGCCCGGCCATGGCGGGGTTCCTGGCCGCGGTGGCCGACCTGGCCCGGGACCGTGACGTGCTCTTCGTCCTGGATGAGGTGCAGGGTCTTCGTAACGGCCCGGGCGGCGAGCAGGGCAGGCTCGGGCTGACGCCGGACCTGACGCTGCTCGGCAAGATCATCGGCGGCGGTTTCCCGATCGGCGCGGTCGGCGGCCGGACGGACCTGCTCGAGCTCACCGTCGCGGCCCTGACGCCCGGCTACGTCGCGCACGCGGGGACCTTCAACGGCCACCTGGCCGCCGCCGTGGCTGGCGTCATGACCCTGCGGCACCTCGACGCCGCGGCGATCTCGCGGCTCAACGACGCAGCGGCTGCGCTCGCCGAGCGGATCCTTGCGGGCGCGGTATCGGCCGGCTGCCCGGCCGAGGTCACCCGGGCGGGCTCGATCATGAACGTGCACTTGGACGGTCCCGGGCAGCTGGCTGACCTGCACCTGGCCCTGTTGCTCAACGGCGTCTACACCACCCCGCGGGGCATGATCAACCTGTCCACCGCACTCGGCCCCGCCGATCTCGACGATGTCGGAGCGGCCTACGAGACGGCGTTCACCATGGTCCGCCACAGCCCGTCGTAGCCTCGCGTCGCACGTTTCATGGCCAATTTTGGTCGTTATTGGCCCGCGATCAGGACATTAGCTTGGGGCGGGCGGGGCGGGGAGGCATGCTCTGGCCAGGGTCGCAGGCGCGGGCCACCCCGGCCTTGAGGCGGCCGAGCACCGTGGCCCACGCCCGTTCCATGAACTCGGCCTGAGCGGGCGTGTCAACCAGCTGGTGCACCTCGACGTGCGCGCCGTCCAGCCGTGGCTTGATCCAGAGGTAGCCGGTCATCTCGCCGCCCGGGACCGGGATGTTGCCGTCGTCGAAATCCCAGCGCATCACGATCAGCTCCGGCGGGCAGACCAGCTCGTACCGGCCGCGCACGCTCGTCCCCCACTCCATCGTGCAGGCGAAACGCCCCTCGGAGAGGGTGACGGGCACGCCGAGCCAGCGGGAGTAGACGGCCGGATCGGTGAAGGCCGCGAAGGTCACCGCCTGGCTGGTGTCCACGTCGGTGCTGGCCACCACGACCGGTTTG
>JBKQQQ010000871.1:0-5618 GCA_052144275.1 Streptosporangiaceae bacterium | reverse complement strand
CGTGGTCCTGCTCAACGCCGCGGATACATCTGCGGCGGCCCGAGTCCTGGCATCGTGCCAGGTCACGAGTGCTCGCCGCGACGCTTTGACCGGGCTTCTGGGGGTGTTCACCGGATCGCCTGGCGCGGAGGGTAGCTTGCTTGCCGCGTGGCAGGCCCACGACCCGGGGACCGAGGGTGAAACCGGAGCGCGTGCTGCGACATCCCTGGCCAATTGGATGGTCCTGTCTGGTCGCCCCGACCAGGCGCTGACCTGGGCGGACCGGGCGGTGAGCGGGACCGTTCCGGGTTCGGCGCTGCGGGCCATGGCCCGCACAGCGCAGGCATATGCGTTCGCCGCGGCCAGCCGCATTCCCGAGGGGCTGGCCGCGCTAGGCTTCCTGCCCGTCTCGGGGAGCGAAGTATCAATTCCTGAGACCGACGCCCTGATCATGCGCGGCATGCTGAAGGTGTACGTCGATGACCTGCCCGGTGCCATCGCGGACCTTGGCGTCGCGGCAGCCCGGCTGCGCACGGGACGGCCGTCAACCTATCCGGGCCCATGTCTGGCTCATCTGAGCGAGGCCCACTTCCGCCGGGGCGACTGGGACGCCGCCGTCGCTCACGCCCAGCTGGCGACCTCAATGGCGCAAGACACAGACAGGCCGCTGGACCTCGCGCGGGCGCACGCACGTTCAGCCCAGGTCCTGGCCTTCCGCGGCCAGTGGCCTGCCGCGCAGGCGCACGTCACTGCGGCCCGGGCCGCGGCCGAACGGTTTCCGCTGGTCCTGACGGTGGCCTGCGCCGCGACGGCGGGCGCCTGTCTTGCTTCGGCGCGCGGGGACCTGACCGCGGTACTTGCCGCGACAGAGCCGGTGCGCGCAACCAGGCTCCTCGATGTCGGGGGGCGCCCTGGCATCTTCAACTGGAGAGCCATCGAGGCAGACGCGCTGATCGGCTCCGGACGACTTGACGACGCCGAGACCGCGCTCAGCGAATTCGAGGACGCCATACCAGCGGCCGGGCTGGCGTCGGCAGCCCTGGCGCTTGCCCGCTGCCGGGGCAACCTGGCCGTGGCCAGAGGGTCTGCCACCCAGGCGGAGGCGGCGTTCAGGCAAGGCCACGTGATCGAGGCGCAAGTGCCGATGCCGTTTGAACACGCCCTGCTGAGCCTGGACGACGGCCGCCGCTTGCGCGCGGCCGGGAACCAGCCGGCGGCGGTCGCACAGCTCGAAAAGGCCCACCGCCTTTTCTCTGGCCTGGGAGCAGACCCGTACGTGCAGGCATGCGCCACGGAACTGGCAGCCCTGCAGGTAACAGCCGCGACCGGCAGTCCTGCTGCCCTTCTTGGGCTCAGCCGCTCCGAACTGGCCGTGGCCCGGCTGGCCGCCACCGGACTGACTAACCGGGAGGTGGCCAGCCGGCTGTACGTGTCCGTAAAGACGGTGGAGTACCACCTCCGCAACAGCTACATCAAGCTCGATATCACCTCCCGCCGGGCACTAGCCGCTCTTCTGGCCTGACCGGCCCACCCCGCCGGGCAACCGGGCGCACGGCGGGCGATCGGGGCCGCGGCCGGTTCCAGCGCAAAAACACAGGGGTCGAACCTAGGGTCACACCCTGGGGACAATGCCGCGTTGCCCGCGTTAACTGTGAGCCATGGACACCTCATCAACGCCGGGGCAGACGATTCGCCTTCTCCTCGATATCAACCGGACTCCGGACGGGCGTCTCGAGGGACAAATACGAGCCGGCGGCACCGGCACCTGGAAGCCTTTCTCCGGCGTGCTCGAATTGCTCAAAGTGCTCGAGGAAACATACATAGACCTGCATTGAGAGTGACGCTCGCAATGCCGCGAAGGAAGGGGCCCCATCATGAACATCAGGACGAATCAGAGCCAGGACGAGCCGAGGCTTCTCCGCCGGCCATCCGACGGACGGATCCTGGGCGGCGTCGCCGCCGGGCTCGCCACATACTTCGCCCTCGACGTGGCGCACGTCCGGATCATCCTGGTCGCGCTGTCGTTTCTCGGAGGTGCAGCCGTTCCGCTCTACCTGGCTGCGTGGTTGCTGATCCCTGAAGAAGGCTCCGACACCGCGATCGCCGATGAGGTCTTGAACCACGCCGGCAGCCACTCTTCCTGACCGGCCTCCGCATGGGTTCTCTCGGCGGCAAACGGGGCCTAATGGCTTCGGGGTTTTAGAAATGTATTGCTGTAACTGCGAGAAAGGAACGTCATGAGTCAGAGCATATTCGAGAGGTGGGGGCGCACTGCTTACCGGCGCAGGCCGCCGGAACCTAGCCGCCGAAGAGGCCGGCATACATGGGAGGAACACCGCGATGACGCAACAGACGCAATCCGGCGAGGAGCGGGTCATGGGTGAGGATCGGCTGCACGTGGTATTCGGGACCGGCCAGGTCGGCAATGCCCTGGCCGCACACCTGGCCGGGCTGGGCATTGCCGTCCGGGCGGTATCCAGGCACCGGCCGCCCGCGCTGGCCGGCGTCGACTGGCGGGCCGCGGATGCCGCCGACCCCGAAGCCGCCGCCGACGCGGCCAAGGGCGCGGCGGTCATCTACCAGTGCCTGAACGCCCCGTACACCCAGTGGCCGGAACGCTTCCCGCCGTTGCAGCGGGGGGTGCTGGCCGCCGCCGGACGCACCGGCGCGCTGCTGGTGAGCCTGGAGAACCTGTACGGCTACGGCCCGACCGGCGGCAGGCCGATAACCGAGGACCTGCCGCTGGCCGCCACGGGCGTCAAGGGCCGGGCCCGGGCGGCGATGACCGCCGAGCTGCTGGCCGCCGCGGACGCCGGCCGGGTCCGCGTCGCGATCGGCCGGGCGTCGGACTTCTTCGGCCCGGGCGTCACCGCAGGGTCCACGCTCGGCGAGCGGGTCTTCGGCAACGCCCTGGCCGGCAAGCGCGCCGACTTCATCGGCAACCCCGACCTGCCGCACACCTACAGCTACGTGCCCGACATCGCCGCCGGGCTGGCCACCCTGGGCACCGACGCCCGCGCGGCCGGCCAGGTGTGGCACCTGCCCGGCCCGGCGACCGGCACCACCCGGGCGCTGCTGGACCTGGTCGCCGGCCAGGTCGGGCACCGGGTCGGCGTCCGGCCGGTGCCCAAGCTGGCCGTGCGCGCCCTGGGACTGGTCAACCCGATGCTGCGGGAGCTGGCCGAGACCTACTACCAGTTCGACGAGCCCTTCATCCTGGACACCAGCAAGTACCAGGCCGCGTTCGGCGCGGCCGGCACCCCGCTAGCCGCCGCCATCGCCGCGACCGTGGCCTGGTACCGGACCAGGCCAGGCACGCCATGACCACCAAACCGGAGGCGATCAACGCCATGCCAGCCCAGCCCATCTCGAGCACAACCCAGCCAGATGCCATCAAGGCCCCCGACCTGACCCCGGCCGCGGCATGGTCCAGGCGGGTACGGCGCATCGGCGGGTTCATCCAGGCCGCCTTCGCCGCCTTCTGGCTGGCCCGCGCGAGCCTGGCCATCGGCGGCCGCACCGGAGACATCCTGATCGCGGCATCCGGCGTCGCCGTGATCGGCGTGTTCTCCTACGCGATCAAGGTCACGGCCGGCACCGCCCCCCGGCCATCCGGCCCGCAGGCCCGGCGGATCGAGCGGTCGGTAACCGTGGCCACCGTCATCGAACTGGCCGCGGCCTTCATTCTGCCCGTCATCGTCATCGCGGCCGGCCACTCCGACTGGGTGCTGCCCTCCATCGTGATCACCATCGGGCCGCTGCTCCTCTGGCTCGACCACCTGGTCCACATCCCCCGCTACCGCCCGGTCGGCTGGGCGCTGACCGCCGGGCCCGTCATCCTCGTCGCCACCATGTCAGGCTCGTCGCTCGCCGTGACCACCGGCATCGCCGCCGGCGTCATCCTGCTGGGCACCGCCGCCGTCGGCTTCCACGACCTGGCGAGCCTGCGGCCCGCCCGCCAGGCCCGGCCTGGCTCCGCGCGAAAGCCCGATGACCATGTCCCAGGCTGACAGCCCCGCGGGCGGGTTCCGGCCCTTCTTCAACCCCGCCACCGGCGAGTGGATCACCTACACCGCGGTGGCCGAGGACAACCACGGGCAGCTGGTCCGGTTTACCTACTCGACTGGAGAAATCAATGGATAACGCGGCCCGGGCACGTCAGCGGATGCTAGCAATTTTCCTTCCGATCGCCGCCGTGCTCTACATAAGCGCCGAGGCACTAAGCCCCAAGGGCACCGACCAGGTGGCAACGGACACGGCCACCGCGCTCAAGCTGCTGGCCATCGCGGCGAAGCACCCGACACAGGTCTACATCGCGGGCACGTGCGCGGTTCTCGGGCTGGGGGCGCTGGCCGTCTCGTATGCGGCGATCGCTACGCTCAGCAGAGGCCGCGGTGCGGCTGTCGCCACGGTCGCGGCGCTGATCGGGGGAATCGGTGCCTTCTGCGGAGCCATCGTCGAAGTCCTGGTCTTCCCCAACCTCGCCGCCGCCGCCACGGCCCACGCGACACGAGGCGCGGCCGCGCAGTTCCTGGTGACAACCTTCAATTCCGGGTTCGGCCATGGGTTCGAATACGCCTATTTCATCGGCATTTACGTAGCACCGCTGCTCATGGGGGTTGCGCTCTGGCGAAGCCAGGCCGTTCCGCGCTGGCTGGCGGTCCTGTTCTTCGCCGGCCTGGAAGTCGCCCAGCAGCAGATATCCTCAGGTCCGGTCGTCGTCCTGTACATGCTGCCATTTGCGGCCGCGATGGTCCTGCTGGCAGCCCGGATCTGGCAGGCGGCCGCGCTGCCCGCCCGCCAGCCACAATTGGAGCCGACCGGCGTACCCGTGTAGCAGCATTCAGAGGCCTCCCGGCAGAGCCACAACAGACGCTCTAAACCGGGGGGCGCTCGCCCCGCTCCGGAACACGAGTGCGGGGACGTCGAGCCGCCGGCCCTCGGCGTCCGGCAGGCCGGGCACGAGTTCGTCGCCGCATGGACAGTACGCCACCATCCAGCGCTCCATCGTCGCGATGAACTCTCCGGGGTCCTGGTCCAGGAAACGCTGCCGGTTGGCCGGGTTCCGGCTCAGCACCTCCGCCCACTCCGGCAGCTTCGCGACGGCCTCCATGCCGCCGTTCCACGCGGCCGTGAGCGATCCTCCGCAGTAGTGGACGCCCAGGACCATCAGGCCGTAGATTCCCCCGCTGATCCACCACAGGGCCAGGCCGGCCGCGACCTCGCGGTGCCGGGCCGCGGTGAGCAGCGACACCCGGGACCCGCCGGACCCGCCGGCGATCACGGCGGGTGCCATGTCGAGGTCCACCAGCAGGCCGGCCAGGACGTCAGCCTGCATCGCGGACTCGGACGGCCCGGTGAAGCATACGTCCGACGCGCCGCAGTTCGGGCCGGTCCCAGATGAGCACGCGGTTGCCGCGCTCGGCCAGCGCCGCCGCCAGCTCCCGCACGCCGGGCGAGTCCTTGCTGAACCGGCCCCCCGGCGTGATCACCCACGGCCGCCCCCCGGATCGGTCCGCACCGATCAGTTCGTAGGCGATCGACAGTCCGTTAACCCTTGTTCTAGCCACAGGAGAACCGTATTCTCATTTCTGTGCTCGATACAACCTCTACCGGCTCTGATGGGCCATGCCTGAGGC
>JBKQQQ010000870.1:0-12658 GCA_052144275.1 Streptosporangiaceae bacterium | reverse complement strand
CGGCAGATACGTGAGGGGGTAACTGCCGCACCGTCAGAACGACAGGCGGCGGGCGAGCAGCTCGCGCTCGGCTGGGTTGCCGGCCAGCGCGAGCGCCCGCTCGCTGGCGGCGCGGGCCTCGTCGTCGCGGCCGAGGCCGGCCAGCAGGCCGGCCCGCAGCGCGTGGAAGAGCCGGTATTCGTCGAGTTCGGCGGCCAGCGGGGTGATCTCGGCCAGGGCGGCCTCGGGGCCGACCACGTACCGGGTGGCGACGGCCCGATTCAGCAGCACCACCGGCGACGGCGTCAGCGCCTGCAGCCGGTCATACAGCAGGCGGATCTGGTTCCAGTCGGTGCGGGTGTAGTCGGGCGCCTCCGCGTGCAGCGCGGCGATGGCCGCCTGGACCTGGTAGGGACCGGGCCCGCGCAGCGCCAGCGCGCGGTCGAGCAGCCCGGTAGCCTCGGCGATCAGCGACCGGTCCCAGCGGGCGCGGTCCTGGTCCGCGAGCCTGACCAGCCGCCCCCACCCGTCGAACCGGGTCGCGGCCCGGGACTCGTGCAGCAGGAGCAGGGCGAGCAGGCCGAGGACCTCGGGCTCGCGCGGCATCAGCCGGTGCAGCAGCCTGGTCAGCGACACGGCCTGGGCCGCCAGGTCCCGCCGGGCGGGCTGCCGGCCCGCGCTGGCCAGGTAGCCCTCGTTGAAGACCAGATACACCACGGCCAGCACCTCGGCCAGCCGGTCCGCGAGGTCGTCGGGGTCGGGGACGCGCATGTCGGCGTGCGCCCCGTCCCCCCCGGCAGAGCGCAGCGCCTTGCGCGCCCGCAGCAGCCGCTGGGTCATCGCCGGCTCGCCGGCCAGGAAGGCGGCTGCGATCTCGGCGGTGGTCAGGCCGCAGACGGCGCGGAGCGTGAGCGCGATCTGCGACTCGCGCGGCAGCGCCGGATGGCAGCAGGCGAAGATCATGCCGAGCAGGTCGTCGTCGGCGTTATCTTCCTCGCCGGCCTCGGGGCCGGGGGCCGTCGCCGCGAGCAGGGCGAGCTTCTGCTGGCCGGCCCGGGCCCGGCGCAGCCGGTCGATCGCCTTGCGGCGGGCCGTGGTGGCCAGCCAGCCGCCGGGGTTGGGCGGGGCGGGCCCGTCCCGCCAGTGCTCGATGGCCTCGACGAACGCATCCTGGACGGCGTCGGCGGCCAGACCCACGTCGCCGATCCGCGCGGCCAGCGCGGCGGTGATCCGCGGCGCCTCGGCCCGGTAGACCCGCTCGAGCTGAGCCGTGTCCAAGATCTTTTTGGTCCGGCGGGATCAGGCGCCGCTGAACCGGGGCGGCCGTTTCCCGGCGAACGCCGCGAGCCCTTCGGCGAAGTCACCCGAGGCGGCCATCTCCTTCTGGATCTGGGCCTCGAACTCGAGCTGGGCGTCCATGTGCTGGTAAAGCCACCGGTTGAGCTGGCGCTTGGTGCCCGCGTACGACTTGGTGGCGCCGGAGGCGAGCCTGTCGAGCAGCTTCGACGTTTGCCCACCGAACTCCGCGTCCGGCCAGACCTGGTTGATCAGGCCCCAGTCCAGCGCCTTGCGGGCATCCAGCCGCTCCCCCAGCATGGCCAGCTCGGCGGCCCGGGCGAAGCCCACCCGGGACGGCACCAGCAGCGACGAGCCGCCGTCGGGCACCAGCCCGATGTTGACGAAGGCGAGCGAAAAGTACGCCGACTCGGCCGCCACCACCAAGTCGCAGGCCAGCGCGAGGGAGACCCCGATCCCGGCCGCGGGGCCGTTGACCCCGGCGATGACCGGCTTGGGCATCTGCCGGATGCCGGTGATCAGCGGGTGATACCGCTCGGTCAGGATCTGGTACACGTCGACCGTTCCGCCGCCGGCCTGCTCGGCGGCCTCCTTCAGGTCGGCGCCGCTGGAAAAGGCGCGCCCGGCGCCGGTGATCAGGACCGCCCGGACCCCAGGGTCCTCGGTGACCTCCCTGATCGCCGCGAGCAGGTCGAGGGAGAACTGATTGCTCCACGCGTTCATCCGCTCGGGGCGGTTCAGCTCGACTTTCGCCCCCGGACCGCGCCGGTACAGGTTAACCGTCTCATACTGGCGGGAAAGCTCATCGTCACTCACGCCGGTCATGCTATCGCGGGAGTTCCGGGGGGGTCGTCCCCCCGGGGCCAGCACAGCGGGCCAGCGGCGGGCCAGACAAGGGAGAACGCGGCGATGCCAGGCAAGGTCAAGGACCAGGTCAAGAAGGCGGCTCGGCAGCCCAACGGCACGCCGAGGCTGCCCAGGCAGCTTTATGAGACCGAGCTGTTCCGGCTGCAGGGCGAACTGGTGAAGATGCAGGAGTGGATGCGCGCCGAGGGCGCCAGGATCGTGGTCATCTTCGAGGGCCGCGACGCGGCCGGCAAGGGCAGCACGATCAAGCGGGTGGCGGAGTACCTCAACCCCCGGGTCGCCCGGATCGTCGCCCTGCCCGCGCCGACCGAGCGGGAGCGCTCGCAGTGGTACTTCCAGCGCTACGCCGATCACCTGCCCGCCGCGGGCGAGCTGGCCCTGTTCGACCGCAGCTGGTACAACCGGGCCGGCGTGGAGCACGTCATGGGGTTCTGCACCAAGGAGGAGTACAGCCGGTTCCTGCACCAGTGCCCGATCTTCGAGCGGCTGCTCGTCGAGGAGGGCATCCTGCTGCGCAAGTACTGGTTCTCGGTCAGCGACGAGGAGCAGCAGCGCCGGTTCAAGTCCCGGCTGCACGATCCGATGCGCAACTGGAAGCTCTCGCCGATGGACCTGCAGTCGATCACCAGGTGGGAGGACTACTCCCGGGCCAAGGACGAGATGTTCGTGCACACCGACATCCCCGAGGCGCCGTGGCACGTCGTGGAGAGCGACGACAAGCGGCGGGCCCGGATCAACATGATCGCCCACCTGATCAGCACGATCCCCTACCACGCGGTACGGCCGCCGACGCTGAAGCTGCCGCCGCGGCCGCCCGCGCAGGGATATGTTCGCGTGCCCAGGGACATGCAAGCCTACGTCCCCGACCACGCGGCCGAACTCGAACCGGCGGACCAGGAGTAGGGCCCGGCCGCGTCGGGCGGTTACCGGCTAGCCGATGCGGCGGTACCGGCGTACGGCCAGCGGCGCGAAGACGACGGTGATCGCGATGCTCCAGGCGATGGAGTGCCACGCCGGGGTCGCAACCGGTCCGCCCAGCATCAGGCCGCGGCTGGCACTGGCGAGAGCGGTCACCGGGTTGACCCTGACCCAGGCTTGCAGCCAGCCGGGCAGGGTCCCGGTCGGGATGAACACGTTGCTCCCGAACGCGAGCGGGAACATGACGATGAACCCGAATCCCTGCAGG
The DNA here is from genome assembly GCA_052144275.1 of Streptosporangiaceae bacterium. Taxonomy (GTDB): domain Bacteria; phylum Actinomycetota; class Actinomycetes; order Streptosporangiales; family Streptosporangiaceae; genus Palsa-504. The sequence goes on along the minus strand of JBKQQQ010000870.1, from coordinate 9,330 downwards.
CTCTGCGGGGACTTCACGTACAGGCCGAGGAGCACCCAGATCCAGCCGACGGCAAAGCCGAAGACGAACATCAGCCCTACCGCGCCGAGCGCGGACATCGGATTGGTGGCGATCCGGAATCCAAGCAGCGCCCCGTACCCGAAGACCATCGCGACCGAGATGAGGTAGCGGACGAAATCTCCCATGATCGTCCCGGTCAGCGGGGCCGACCGGGAGATCGGCAGGCTCCGGAACCGGTCGAAGATGCCCTTGGTGACGTCGGTGTTCAGGCCGATGCCGGTGCCCATGCTCGCGAACACCACCGTCATCACCATGATGCCGGGCAGCACGTACTCCAGGTAGGTGTGCCTGCTCTCGCCCTTGATCGCGCCGCCGAACAAGAACACGAACAGCGTCACGAAGACGATCGGCTGCAGCGTGACGTCGAGCAACTGCTCCGGGTTGCGCCTGATCCGCACCAGCGACCGCCACGCCAGCGTCAGCGCGTGCCGCAGCGCGCGGGCCGGCGTCATGCTCCGGGCTTTCTGGGGCCGGCCTGGACCGGTCGCGGTGCTGGCCGTCATCGGGCGTCTTCCTCGGCGCCGTGCCCGGTGAGCGCCATGAACACCTCATCCAGGCTGGCCAGCCGCAGCGCGAGCTCGGTAACCTCGATCCGCTCGGCCTGCAGCCCGCTGACCACGGCCGGCAGGGCCTGGGCGTCATCGACGGGGACCGACAGCAGGCCCGGATTCTCCTCCGTCACGATCGGAGCGCGGCCCACGGCGGCGGCGACGATCCCGGCGGCCCGCGTCAGATCCGCCGGATCGGCCGGGCGCACGTCGAGAGTCTGCCGGCCGATTTTGGCCTTCAGCTCGGCGGCGGTGCCGGTCGCGATCACCCGGCCATGGTCGATGACCGCGATCTCGCTGGCCAGCCGGTCGGCCTCGTCCAGGTACTGCGTCGTCAGCAGCACCGTCGTGCCCTCGGCGACCAGCGTCCTGATCATCGCCCACACCTCACCCCGGCTGCGCGGATCCAGGCCGGTGGTCGGCTCGTCGAGGAACAGCACTTGAGGCCGCTGGACCAGGCTCGCCGCCAGGTCGAGGCGGCGCCGCATGCCACCGGAGTAGGTCTTGACCGAACGCCCGGCAGCGTCGGCCAGGTCGAACCGCTCCAGCAGCTCACCCGACCGCCGTTTCGCCGCCGCCCTGGGCACCTCCAGCAGCCGCCCGATCAGCAGCAGGTTCTCAAAACCAGTCAGATCCTCATCGACCGCCGCGTACTGGCCGGTCAGCCCGATCAGCTCACGGACCCGGTCCGCCTGCTGGATGATGTCCGCACCGCAGACCCGGGCGCAACCGGCATCGGGCCGCAGCAATGTGGCCAGCATCCGGACCACGGTGGTCTTGCCCGCCCCGTTCGGCCCCAGCAGGCCCAGCACCGTGCCGGGCCGGACAGCCAGATCGACGCCGTCCACCGCCAGCGTCTTCCCGAACCGCTTGACCAGGCCCACGGCCTCAATCGCGAGCGTCATGGCATGCGTTCCTCGGTGTCGGGGTCACTTCACTGCTGAACCTACCTGTTCGTTCGGCCTAGCTGCTGCCCGTGACGCTGAGATTACCCTCGGGTCACCTCAAGAGTTTGGTCACCGTTATCGCCGGGCAGAGGGCGGGCGCGCGCACGGGCATGAAACGATTCCGTGGGAAAGCAGCACGACGCGAGGAGGCAGGACATGGCGGCCGTACCACTGCCCGAGCGCAAGTCATGGCAGGCGCTCAAGCGGCACCATCAGGAAATCGCCGGCCGGCACCTGCGTGGAGAGTTCGCCAGCGACCCGGGCCGGGGCGAACGGCTGACCGCGGAGGCGGCCGGGGTCTACCTGGACTATTCCAAGAACCGGGTCACCGACGAGACCATGCGGCTGCTCGTGGCGCTGGCCGAGGAGTCCGGCGTGCCGGACAAGCGGGATGCGATGTTCCGCGGCGAGCACATCAACGTGTCCGAAGACCGCCCGGTGCTGCACGTCGCGCTGCGCATGCCGGCCGGGCAGTCGCTGGTGGTGGACGGCACCGACGTCGTGGCGCAGGTGCACGAGGTGCTCGGCCGGATGGCGGACTTCGCCAACCGGGTCAGGTCGGGCGACTGGAAGGGCTACACCGGCAAGCCGATCAGGAACGTCGTCAACGTGGGCATCGGCGGATCCGACCTCGGCCCGGTGATGGCGTACGAGGCGCTGCGGCACTACGCCACCCGGGACCTGGTGTTCCGGTTCGTGTCCAACGTGGACTCCACCGACTTCGTCGAGGCGACCCGCGACCTGGACCCGGAAGAGACGCTGTTCATCATCTCCTCCAAGACGTTCGGCACGCTGGAGACGCTGACCAACGCCACCTCCGCGCGGGACTGGATTGTCGGCACACTCGGCTCCGAAGCCTCGGTGGCCAGGCATTTCGTCGCGGTGTCCACCAACACCGAGCGCGTCGCGAAGTTCGGCATCGATACGGCTAACATGTTCGGCTTCTGGGACTGGGTCGGCGGGCGGTACTCGATGGAATCGGCCATCGGCCTGTCCACGATGGTCGCGATCGGGCCCGAGCGGTTCGGCGAGATGCTGGCCGGGTCCCACGAGATGGACGAGCACTTCCGCACTGCCCCGCTCGAGCAGAACCTGCCGGTGCTGATGGGCCTGCTCGCGGTCTGGTACCGCGACTTCTTCGGCTGCCAGACCTACGGCGTGATGCCGTACGAGCAGTACCTCAAGCGGTTCCCCGCCTACCTGCAGCAGCTCACCATGGAGTCCAACGGCAAGCACGTCACGCTGGCCGGGGCCCACGTGTCTTACGACACGGGCGCGGTCTTCTGGGGCGAGCCCGGCACCAACGGCCAGCACAGCTTCTACCAGCTCATCCACCAGGGAACCACGCTGATCCCGGTCGACCTGATCGGGTTCGGCAAGACCCCGAACCCGCTGCGCGACCACCACGACATCCTGTCCTCCAACGTGTTCGCGCAGGCCCAGGCGCTGGCCTTCGGCAAGACCGCGGAGGAGGTCAGGGCCGAGGGCACGCCCGAGGACGTGGTGCCGCACCGGGTGATGGAAGGCAACCGGCCGAGCAACGTGCTGCTCGCCGAGATCCTCACGCCGCGGATCCTCGGCACGCTGATCGCCCTGTACGAGCACAGCGTGTTCACCCAGGGAGCGATCTGGGACGTCGACTCGTTCGACCAGTGGGGAGTGGAACTCGGGAAGGTCCTCGCGGTCAAGATCATCCCCGAGCTGACGAGCGCGCAGGAGCCCGCGCTCGACCACGACTCATCGACCAACGCACTCATCCGCCGTTACCGCGCGCTCAAGGCCCGCTGAGCGCTCAAGGCCCGCTGACCGGTTCACGGCCGCTGACAACATCGAAGGACGGATCGCCATGCCAACTGACACGCCGATGCAACTGGGGATGATCGGGCTCGGCCGGATGGGCGCGAACCTCGTCCGCCGGCTGATGCGCGACGGCCACCGCTGCGTGGCCTATGACGTCAACCCCGACGCGGTCAAGTCACTGGCCGCCGAGGGTGCCGCCGGGGCGGAGAGCCTGGCGGACTTCGTGGCGAAGCTGGAAAAGCCGCGGGCCATCTGGATCATGGTGCCGGCCGGCATCGTCGAGCCGACCCTGGACCAGCTGCGGCCGCTGCTCGAGGCCGGCGACATCGTGATCGACGGCGGGAACTCCTACTACCGGGACGACATCACCCGCGCGGCAGACCTGAAGCGGGACGGGATCTATTTCGTGGACGTCGGGACGAGCGGCGGTGTGTGGGGTCTGGAACGCGGCTACTGCCTGATGATCGGCGGCGAGGACGAGCCGGTCCAACGTCTGGACCCGATATTCAAGACCATCGCCCCCGGCGAGGGCATCGCGGAGCCCACCCCGGGACGGACCGAGCACGGCACGGCCGAGCAGGGATACCTGCACTGCGGCCCGAACGGCGCCGGGCACTTCGTCAAGATGGTGCACAACGGCGTGGAGTACGGCATGATGGCCGCGATCGCCGAGGGCCTGTCGATCATCAAGCACGCCGACGCGGGCCTGCACCAGGGCGAGATCGACGCGGAGACCACGCCGCTGCGCGACCCCTGGGCGTACCAGTACACGATCGACGTCGGCGAGGTGGCCGAGGTGTGGCGGCGCGGCTCGGTGGTCAGCTCCTGGCTGGTCGACCTGACCGCCGCCGCCTTCGCCAAGTCGCCCGACCTGGCCGACTTCAGCGGCCACGTGTCCGATTCCGGCGAGGGCCGGTGGACCGTGCTGGCCGCGGTGGACACCGGCGTGCCCGCCTCGGTCATCGCCGCCTCGCTGTACGAGCGGTTCGAGTCCCGGGACATGGGCGCGTTCACCGGCAAGATCTTGTCGGCGATGCGCTCGGAGTTCGGCGGGCACGCGGAGAAGAAGGCCTGAGCTTCTCATGAGCACAAACGGATCCCCGCGGCCCGACAACCACGTCTTCGTGCTGTTCGGCGCCACCGGCGACCTGGCCAAGCGCAAGCTGCTGCCGGGGCTGTTCCACCTGCACGCGGCCGGCCTGCTGCCGCGCGACTACCGCGCCGTCGGAACCGCTCCGCCGCAGTTCGCGCTGACCGACGAGCAGTTCCGGGAGCGCGCCAGGCAGGCGTGCGCCGATTTCTGCATCACCAAGCCGGACGATCCGTCCTGGCCGGATTTCGTGCGGCGGCTCTCGTTCGCCCCCGCCGAGCCAGGTAACACCGCCGAGCTCACCGAGGCGATCGAGCGGGCGGAGAAGGAGATCGGCGGCACGCCCCGGCGGCTGTTCCACCTGGCCGTGCCGCCCGCCGCGTTCACCTCGGTGGTCGGCATGCTGGGCGCGGCGGGCCTGGCCAAGGACGCCCGGGTGATCGTCGAGAAGCCGTTCGGCACCGATCTGGAGTCCGCCCGCAAGCTGAACCAGGCGGTGCACGCGGTCTTCGACGAGTCGCAGGTCTTCCGGATCGACCACTTCCTGGGCAAGGAGTCGGTCGACAACATCCTGGCGTTCCGGTTCGCCAACGGGCTGTTCGAGCCGATCTGGAACCGTGATCACATCCGGTACGTGCAGATCGACGTGCCGGAGACGCTGTCGATCGAGGGCCGGGCCGCGTTCTACGACGCGACCGGCGCCTACCGGGACATGGTCGTGACCCACCTGTTCCAGGTGATGGGGTTCGTGGCCATGGAGCCGCCGGTCTCGCTGTCGGAAAAGCCCATGCGGGACGAGAAGGAGAAGGTGTTCGACGCGCTGAAGCCGATCGACGTGCGGCATGCCGTGCGGGGGCAATACCGGGGCTACCGCTCCGAGCCCGGCGTCCGGCCGGACTCCGACACCGAGACCCTCGCGGCGGTGCGGGTCGACGTGGATAACTGGCGCTGGCACGGCGTGCCGTTCTTCCTGCGGTCCGGCAAGTCGATGGGCGCCTCGCGCCAGGTCATAACGCTCGGCTTCCGCGAGCCGCCGCTGCGCATGTTCCACGCGCACAGGCACGATGTCCCCACCGGCCGGGTGAACGAGATCGTCATCGACTTCGCCGACCCCGGCTCGATCACCATCGAGTTCCTGGCCAAGGTGCCAGGCCCCGAGCTGAGCCTCGGCGACTCCAAGATGGTGTTCAGCTACAAGGACTCGTTCGCCATCGCCAACGCGCTCGAGGGCTACGAACGGCTCATCCTGCTCGCCATGATCGGCGATCAGTCGCTGTTCACCAGGTCGGACGGGGTGGAGCGGGTGTGGGAGATCTCCGCGCCGCTGCTGGAAAACCCGCCGCCCGTCGAGCTCTACGAACCCGGATCGTGGGGCCCGCCGTCGATCGACAAGCTGATCTCGCCATACCGGTGGCACCTGCCGGACAGCTAGCCTTTGCCCGGGCCCGCCGGACCGAGGGCCGGGTCGAGGCACTGGCATGAGGGCCGGGCGGCGCAGAATGAGGCATGCCCGTGGTCGCGTTCGTGGTCAACCGGACGCTGCTCCGCGACCCGCGGAGGTTCCTGCGGAGCTGCCGGCTTGCGGCGGATGACCGCGGCTGGAAACCGTGGTTCGTGCCGACCAGCGAGGCCGAGGACGGCCTGGCGCTGACCCGCCGCGCGGTGGCCGCCGGGGCGAGCCTGGTGTTCGCGGCCGGCGGTGACGGCACCGTGCGGGCCTGCGCCGAGGCGCTGGCTGGCACCGGCGTGCCGCTGGCGATCGTGCCGCTCGGCACCGCGAACCTGACCGCGCGGGCGCTGGGCGTGCCGGCCCGGGCCGACCGGGCGGTGGGCGCGGGCTTCGACGGCCGGGACCGCCGGATCGACCTGGCCCTGCTCGACGGCCTCGACGGCCTCGACGGGACCGGCGCGGACATGACCAGCCGGAGCGGAACCGAAGGGAGTGCGACCATGTTCGCCGCGATGGCCGGAATCGGCCTGGACGCCGCCGTGGTCGAGGCGGCCGGCGAGCAGCTCAAGCGGCGGCTCGGCTGGGTGGCTTACGGCGTGGCCGGCGTGACGCGGCTGTCGCTGCCGCCGCGCGACTTCACCGTGCGGCTCGACGACGCCGAGCCGCTGCGACGGCGGGCGCGGTGCGTGGTCGTAGCCAACGCCGGCCTGCTGCCGGGCGGGTTCACCCTGCTGCCCGAGGCCAGGCTCGACGACGGGCTGCTCGACGTGGGCATCCTCGCGCCCTCCGGCACCTGGGGATGGGTCCGGGTGGCGGGCAGGGTGCTGGCCCGCGGCCGGAGCCAGGACCGCTCGCTCGAGCGGTTCCAGGCGCGCCGCATCCGGGTCAGCGCGGACGTCGAGCTGCCGCGTCAGGTCGACGGCGAGATCGTCGCACCCGGCCAGACGCTCAGCGTCTCGGTATGCCCCGGCGTCCTGGTGGTGCGGCAGCCGGAGTGAGGACAGATTTGTGCCGATGACCTGGCTGACCGGGCTGGGCTAACCGGGCTGGGCTAACCGGGCTGGGCCGCGGTCTCGACGCCGACCGCGCGCAGCCGCGCGGCGTTGCGCTCGTCCAGGGCGGCGTAGGCGCGGATCTCGTCAGCGTAGGGCTCGCGCGGCGCGGTCCGGGCCCAGTAACCCCGGGCCACGGCGGATGGGTCGACCTCGACCCGGTAGACGAACGTGGCGTTGCCCTCCAGGACCGGGTGCCACCTGTCCTTGGCGACCCGCAGCGACACCGTGGCCATCCCGCCGGCGTTGCGGACGACGACCCTGCGCTCGGGGTCGATCCGGCCGGTGCGGGAGAAGGCCGCGCGGGAGGCGGCCATGCCGGAGCCGCACGAGGCGGTGAGCCCGGCACCGCGCTCGAACGTCCGGACGAAGACCTCGGCGGGCTCGAGCGGAAGCAGCACCGACAGGTTCGCCCCGGCCGGGAACACGTCCGGCCGGGCCGCCACCCGTCCCCCCATCACGACCAGGTCGGACTCGACGTACTTGTCGATGACGGCGACTAGGTGAGGGTTGCCGATGGTGACGGCGGTGAACTCGAGCACCGGGTCAAGCTCGGGCAGGCGGGCCTGCGTCAGCGCGTTCCTGCCGGTCACCACGGAGGGCTGGGGAGCAAAGTCGACCGCGGGGTGTTCGAGGCTGATCTGGCGGACGCCCTCGTCGGTGGTGGCCGCGCGGCGGACCGTGTACTGCGCCCCACCGCTGCGGATCACCGCGGCGTCGGCGCCGCGCCGGTCCAGCACGACCCGGCCCAGGCAGCGCATGCCGTTCCCGCAGAACTCGGCGGACGAGCCGTCCGGGTTGAAGAACCAGGCCTCGGGCACGTCCGGGGCCGCGTCGTAGAAGTAGACGCCGTCCCCGCCGAACGGGCCGCCCCGGTCGCACAGGTGACGGACGAAGGCACGCAGGTCATCGCCCGAGGCGAAGTCGCGCGGCGTCATCGCGGCCACGAAGATGTCGTTCTTCGAGCCGTGCGCGTTCAGGATCTCGGCCATCCCGGCCAGCCTATCCGGGCACTGTCCTATCCGGGCACTGTCGTATCGGGCACTGCCCTATCCGGGCACTGCCGGTCCTGAGTTTCAGGCGCTGAAGGCGTCCTGCCAGCCGGCGGCGGCCCAGGGAGAGGTACCAGGCAGCGCCGGACCGCCCGTGCCCGCCGGGCCGAACGCCGGATAGGTGGAAAAACGCATCCCGTCGGCGTAATTCCGCAGCGCCACCCGGGACCGGTCGAGCATGTTGGTGGGCAGGTTCCCGACCGGGAACCAGCGCGCGCCGGGCGAGGTGTGCTCGCCCTGCCAGCCGGACACGGTCAGGAAGAAGGCGATGCGCCCGCCGCCGGACACGTCGTGCATGACGTGCGCGAGCGATACGTTCCCCGCGCTGATGGTGATCCCGGCTTCGGCCGAGGCGACCCGGATCGCGGTCTCGACGATCGTCTCCCGGTCGGCCAGCTGGCCCGTCGGCGGCTCGTACGCGCCGTCGCCGTAGCCGGTATTAGCCCGCTCCCGCAGCAGGATGCGTCCGTTCCTCATCAGCAAAAGGATGACGTCCACGACGACCCTGCGGCGATGCTGAACCTCCGCAGCGATCGCGGTGCCGCCCGCCCCGCCCATAGTGACACCGCCCATAGTGACACTGTTCATAGTGACCGCCTCGCCGCGCGCCCCTACCCCAACCCCAACCTGAGCCCCTGCCCGGCGCATACCAGTTCCATACGCACTGCCCAGGAAAGAGCACGTTACCTCCGCACGTCTGTGGATCGCCATGTGTACAAGGACGGCCAGCCTGTGGACGAGACGGGGAAAACGATCTACCCGCTGTGGACAGGGCCGCGAACTCGCCTTAGCAGACAGGCAAATACAGCTGTGGAGAACCGGGCGGCCATGTGGATGAGCGGCGGCTGAGAATAGTTGAAACCCACCGACGGTAACGTTCCCTCCCACCGCCGGGAGCCGCTGCTGCGCGATCTATACCTTTGTCACGATGGCCGCTGTCACGATGGCCGCGCCGCTACGAGCCGGTAGGAGCATGATCATGTACACCAAGATCCAGGTGGTCTTCGACGCCGCCGAACCGGGCAAGCTCGCCGAATTCTGGGGACTGGCGCTGGACTATATTGTCGAGCCGCCGCCGGAGGGCTTCGTGAGCTGGGAGGAGTTCGCCCGGTCGGCGAGGATACCGGAAGAGGAGTTCGGTGATGCGGCCTCCCGGATCGACCCGGCCGGCGAAGGTCCCCGGCTGTACGTCCAGCGCGTGCCCGAAGGCAAGACCGCCAAGAACCGCGTCCACCTCGACGTCCGGGTGGCCGGGCGTGAGGTCCGCGGCGAGGAACGCAAGCGGCTGGTCAGCGAGAAGGTGGAGCGACTGGTCCAGGCCGGCGCCAGCA
>JBKQQQ010000869.1:0-4369 GCA_052144275.1 Streptosporangiaceae bacterium | reverse complement strand
CTCAACGAGCAGATCTTCGCGGCCCGCGGAGAGGACCTGCGCATCGCGATCGACGGGCCCGAGCAGTTGCTGACCCACGCGGGCAGCATCACCCCCGAGGCCGCGTGCACCAGCGTGCAACTGCACGTCCAGGTCAGCCCGGACGCGTTCGCGAGCTACTGGAACGCGGCCCAGGCGATCGCGGGCGTGCAGGTGGCCCTGGCCGCCAACTCCCCGTTCCTGTTCGGCCGGCACCTGTGGGACGAGACCCGGATCACCCTGTTCGAGCAGGCCACCGACACCCGCCCGGACGAGCTCAAGCAGCAGGGCGTCCGGCCCCGGGTCTGGTTCGGCGAGCGCTGGATCACCTCGGTGTTCGACCTGTTCGAGGAGAACATCCGGTACTTCCCCGCGCTGCTGCCGATCTGCGAAGACGAGGACCCGCTGGCCACCCTCGACCGCGGGGCCATCCCGCAGCTGGCCGAGATGAGCCTGCACAACGGGACCGTCTACCGCTGGAACCGTCCGGTTTACGGCGTGGTCGGCGGGCGGCCGCACCTGCGGGTGGAGAACCGGGTGCTGCCGGCCGGTCCCACGATCGCCGACGTGCTGGCCAACGCGGCGTTCTACTACGGCCTGGTGCGGTCCCTGGCCGAGGCGCAGCGGCCGATCTGGACCCAGATGTCCTTCACCACCGCCGCCGAGAACCTGCACGAGGCCGCCCGGCACGGCCTGGACGCGCAGCTGTACTGGCCGGGCGTCGGCGATACGCCGGTGTCCGAGCTCGTCCTGCGCCGCCTGCTGCCGCTGGCCCGCGAGGGGCTCAGCCAATGGGGGGTGGACGAGGCCATCGCCGGCCGGCTGCTCGGCATCATCGAGCAGCGCTGCCTGACCGGGCAGACCGGCGCCGCCTGGCAGATGGCCACCGTGGCCGATTTGGGGCGTGCCGGTCTCGACCGCCGGGAGGCGCTGCGCCAGATGACCCAGCGCTACATCGAGCACATGCACTCCAACGAGCCGGTGCACACCTGGTCGGTGGGGTTAGGCCCGGGTTAGTCGGTGGGGTTAGGCCCGGGTTAGTCGGTGGAGTTAGGCCCGGGTTAGCCAGCAGAGAGAGCTTAGCCTGCGCTCCCTACGGCGATCAGCGCGACGCAGGCGGCCGCGAGGGTGAGCCCGGCCAGCCGCAGCACGGTGAGCCGCTCGCCCAGCACGGTCCGGGCCAGCACGATCGTCACCGCGGGGTAGAGCGAGGTGAGCACGGCGGTGACCGCCAGGAAGCCCTCGTGGCTGGCGAAGAAGAACAAGATGGTGCCGGCCGCCCCGGTCGCCCCGGTGATCGCCGCCAGCAGCCGCGGCCGGGGGCCGGGCAGCCGGACGTTGCGCGTGGCCACGGCCACCGCGAGGGCCACCGTGAGCTCGGCGACCTGAGTGGCGGCGACCGGCCACAGGCCGCTGCCCGAGCCGGCCCGGTCGAGTCCGATGAAGAGCAGCGCGAAACACGCCCCCGCGATCAGGCCCGCGGCCACGCCGGTGGCCGGCCGTCCCGCCGCGGCGGCCGGGTCCCCGGCCGGCTCGTCAGGTCGGCCGCCCGCCGAGGCCGCGCTCGCGACAGTGCCGGAGGCCGCGCTCGCGACAGTGCCGGAGGCCGCGCCCGCGACAGTGCCGGAGGCCGCGCCCGCGACAGTGCCGGAGGCCGCGCTCGCGGACACGCCGACGATGGCCGGCAGCGCCAGCACGATCCCGGTCAGCGCCAGGGGCGTCGGCCGCTCGCCGAGCAGCAGCCCGGCGAGGACCGAGAATCCCGCCGCGCCGACCGCGCTGATCGGACCGGCGACGCTGAACGCCGCGTGCCGGAACCCGAGGTACAGCGCGAGCGCACCCGTGGTGCCGCCCAGGCCGGCCACGGCCCCCCAACCGAGGGCGGCCGCGCTCGGCGGATGAGAGGCGGCGAAGGGCAGCGCCGCTGTCACGACCAGCGCGCTGACGGCCGAGGCGAGCAGCGTGACCTGGATGACCCCGGCGCTGCGGGAGGCGAGCCCGGCCGCGAAGTCAGAACCGCCGTAGCCGATCGCGGACGCCAGCGCCAGCACGATGGCTAGCACGCCGGGCCGGCCGCTTCCAGGGTTGTCGCCAGGGTTGTCGCCAGGCGCCTCACGAGGCCTGCTTGGCCGCCGGGCTGCCGGCCGGATAGAAGACGCCGAGCACCTCCAGCGGGCCCGGACCGGTGTTCTCCAGGCAGTGCGGCTGATACGGCGGCAGGTAGATCGAGGTGCCCGGCCCGATCTCGGCCTCGGTGCCGTCCAGGTGCACCACGCCCCGCCCGGCCAGCACGTGCACCACCTCGTCGTAGGTGTGGTGGTGCGCCGGGGCCCGGCCCGGCGGGATCAGCCCGGCGAACTGCGTGATCGTGAGCCCCTCGCTCAGCAGTACCCGGAATTCCCGGTCACCGGTGCGCTCCGGCTCGCAGGCGGCCAGTTGTACCACCCGCCGCGTCGGCCCTGGGGCGGCCGATCCGGCCCGCACGGTGACGGCCAGGATCTCCAGATCCTCGGTCGGCTGCGCCTGGCACGCATAGCCGAGGCCCGGTTCCAGCCACACCGCGGTACCGGGTTCCAGGGCGACGCACCCGGTCCGTTCGGTATCTAGGACGCCCGAACCGGTGATCACGTACCAGGCCTCGCCCAGCCCGCCCGCGGTCCCCGCGAACCCGGCGCCGCCGCCGGCGCTCCCGGTGCCGCCCGCGAACCCGCCGCCGCCGGCGAACCTGAGCCGGCGCTGGTGCAGGCCGCGGCAGCCGTGCCGGTCGTCGAACATCTCCGCCGCTGTCACTCCCGGGCCGAGGGGGGTCGCCGGGACCTGGTCCGGCCTGCGCACGGCCGGCGCCGCCTGTTCGGCCGTCATGGCCGGCCAGCCGCGGCGGGACGGGTCACGGCGTAGTCGGCGCGGCGGGCCCGGCGGGTGCGCGCCCAGTACTCGAAGGAGAAGCCCGGCCACAGCGCCCGGTTGATGCCGTCGTCATCGAGGTACCAGCTGTCACAGCCGCCCACGCTCCACACGGCGCGGCGCAGCCGCCGCTGCAGGGCGTCGTTGTAGTGCCGCTGGGCCGGCTCGCTGACCTCGATCGTGTCCCCCCCGGATTGAGCCAGGATGCGCAGGCAGCTCAGCACGTGCTGGACCTGGCTCTCGATCATGAACACGGCCGACGTGTGCCCCAGGCCGGTGTTGGGGCCGAGCAGCATGAAGAAGTTCGGGAATCCGGCGACCGTGACGCCGCGGTACGCCTCCAGGTTCTTCGGCGTCAGCTTGCGGCCGTCGCGGCCGGCCACGTTGAGGCTCGTGACGGATTCGATCACCTTGAAGCCGGTGCCGTAGATGATCACGTCGGCCTGGTGGGCCGTGCCGTCGGCGGTGACCACGCCGGTCTCGGTGATTTCCGTGATGTCCTCGGTGATCAGGTCCACGTTGGGCCGCTGCAAGGCCGGATAGTAGGTGGAGGACAGCAGGATCCGCTTGCAGCCGATGGTGTAGTCCGGGGTGAGCCGAGCCCGCAGCACGGGGTCGGCGACCTGGTTCGCCAGGTGCCGCCTGGCCATCCGCTCCAGCGGGGCCATCAGCTTCGGGTTCACCGCGAAGCCGAGCGCCCTGGCCTCCATCAGCAGGTAGATGGCATCCCGGCACGCGCGGGCGGTCAGCGGAACCGCGCCGAACGTGGCCCGCATCCGGGCCGGGATCTCCACGTCGGGCCGGGGATGGATCCACGGCGGGGTGCGCTGGAACACGGTCAGGTGCGCGGCCTGCGCGGCGATCTCCGGGACGAACTGGATCGCGGACGCGCCCGTCCCGATCACCGCGACCCGCCGGCCGGTCAGGTCGCAGGACTGATCCCATCGCGCCGAGTGGAACGAGGCGCCGCCGAACACGCTGGCCCCCGGGATGTCAGGGTAAGAGGGCAGGTGCAGCGCGCCCGCGGCGGACACGATGGCGCGCGCCTGGTAGGTGCCCACCTCGCCGTGCTCAACGGTCACGATGGTCCAGCGCCTCGTGTCGTCGTCCCAGTCCATCCGCTCGACCGTGCAGCCGTACCGGATGTGCTCGTCCACATGGTGCTTGCGGGCGCACATCCGCAGGTAGTCCCAGATCTCCTGCTGCGGCGCGAAGAGCCGGCTCCAGTTCGGGTTCAGCTCGTAGGAGTAGGAGTAGAGCGGCGACGGCACGTCGCACGCGCAGCCCGGATACTGGTTGTCGCGCCAGGTCCCGCCGAGCTCGTCGCCCTTGTCCAGGATGAGGAAGTCGTGGAATCCCGCCTTCTTCAGCGCGATCCCCATCCCGATGCCGCCGAACCCGGCTCCCACGATCACGATCCCTGGCATGTCTGGACGATAACGCTTTT
>JBKQQQ010000868.1:0-15093 GCA_052144275.1 Streptosporangiaceae bacterium | reverse complement strand
GTGTCGCTGTCCAACCCTCAGGAGCCATCTAATGCTGGCGAAGTACGCCACGATCGTGCGGCGCGCGGGAGCGCTGACGGCCGTCGCGGCCGCGATCATGGTCGCCGTGAGCGCCGCCCTGGTCGGTGTCAAGGGACTGATCGGCGCACTGGTCGGGGTGGCCATCGTCACCGTGTTCTTCGGTATCAGCGTACTGGTGGTCGGCCGGGCCGCACGGGTGAGCCCGCAGGCCATGATGGCGGCCGCCTTGGTCACCTACCTGGTCAAGATCGTCGCCCTGGCCGTCGTCGTCTCCAGCCTGAGCGGCACGACCGCGTTCAGCACCCGGGCACTCGGCTTCACCGCGATCGGCTGCATCCTCGTCTGGAGCGCCGCGCAGGTCATCACGGCGATCAAGGTCAAGATGCTGTACGTCGAACCCGAGCAGCCAGCGGTACGGCGAGGCGGGTGAGATGAACGGCAAAGGCAACGGGGCCCCCGCAAAGTTCAACAGGAAAGCGACCGCGTCGGAGGGCCGGGCCCAGGGCCTGGACATCGGCTGGACCGTGTTCAGCTACCTGATCGCCGGGATGCTCGCCTACGGCGCCATCGGCTGGCTGATCGGGCGGGCCGTCCACGTGGCGCTGCTGTTCCCGGTCGGCATGCTGGTGGGCCTGGCGATCTCGATCGGCTTCATCATCTACCGCTACGGTAAGCAAGGAGCGGTAGCGCAGCCTTCCCCGCCGCGGGGGGGTCTGGGGGGGTTGTCCGCCCGGGCTAGCACAGAAGGAGATGACCGGTGACCGGTGACGTTGGCGTGGTCGCAGCCCCGGCGGCCCCGGCGGGCGGATGCCACATCTTCAGCGGCTGCGGCTTCCCCGCGCCCGGGCTGCAGAGCTTCGAGTTCCGCCCGCTGTTCTCGGTCGGCTCCTTCCACTTCACCAAGCCGATGCTGATCGCGGTGATCTGCGCGGTCGGCGTGATCTTCTTTTTCTGGGCGGCTTTCCGCAAGCCCCAACTGGTCCCGCGCGGCGTGCAGAACATCGGCGAGATTGCCATCCTGGCCGTGCGTGACCAGATCCTGCGGCCCTCGCTGGGCAAGAGAGGCGACTCCTACCTGCCGTTCCTGGTGGCGATGTTCTTCTACATCTGGTTTATGAATCTGATGGAGCTCATCCCGGTCTTCCAGTTCCCGGCCATGTCCCGGATCAGCTTCGTCTGGCCGCTGGTGTTCATAGTTTACTTCACCTACCTGTACCTGGGCTTCAAGCATCAGGGCTTCCCCGGCTACATCAAGAACATGATTCCCTGGGAAGTGCCCAAGTTCGTCCTGGTCATCCTCATCCCGATTGAGCTGGCCAGGTTCTTCATCATCCAGCCGTTCACCCTCGGCGTCCGGCTGTTCGCCAACATGTTCGCCGGCCACCTGCTGTTGCTGATCTTCACGCTCGCGACCTGGTACCTGGCCAGCTTGTCCATCGGATTGCTGTTTGCCGCCGGCTCGGCCGTGATGGTGTTCTTCGTCTTCCTGCTCGAGTTGCTGATCGACCTGCTGCAGGCGTTCATCTTCACCACGCTGACCGCCGTCTACATCGCCAGCTCGCTGGAATCGGCACATTGACCCGCCATACACACCACCGACCCGGCGGGACGAGCCGCCGGCCCGAAATGTAAAGGACTGAATCTATGTCTCTTGCCGCTACGCTCGCCGCTGGCGCGACCCAGACGATAAGCCTCAACGCCGGCGCAATCGGGTATGGCCTGGCGGCCATCGGCCCGGGCATCGGCATCGGCCTGGTCTTCGGGCACGCGATTGAGGCGATGGCCCGCCAGCCCGAAGCCACCGGCCGCATCTCGCTGTACATGTGGATCGGGTTCTCGCTGACCGAGGCGCTCGCCCTGATCGGCCTCGTGGCCCCGTTCATCTTCAAGTACTGATCTCGCCGGAGGTGGCCGCACCATGTTGAACCTAGCCGCGTCGTCGACCGGGGAGAATCCGCTCTTCCCCACCTGGCCCGAGTTCATCATCGGGACGGTCGTGTTCCTCATCGTGTTCGGCCTGCTCGCCAGGATGCTGCTGCCGAGGATTCAGCAGACGCTGGCCGAGCGCACCGAGCTGATCGAGGGCGGCCTGGCCCGGTCCGAGGAGGCCCAGGCCGAGGCCAAGGAGATGCTTGACCGGTACCGTGAGCAGCTCGCCGAGGCCCGGCACGAGGCGGCCAGGCTCCGCGAGGAGGCCAGGGAGCAGGGCGCCCAGATCATCGCCGAGATGCGCGAGCACGCTCAGGCCGAGGCGCGCCGGGTGACCGAGGCGGCCCAGGCGCAGATCGAGGCCGAGCGGCAGCAGGCGCTGACCGCGCTGCGCGCCGAGGTCGGCACGCTCTCGGTGGAGCTGGCTAGCCGGATCGTGGGCGAGTCGCTCACCGAGGAGGCCCGGCAGCGCCGCTTGGTGGACCGCTTCCTCGGCGAGCTCGAGGTGTCCAGCCAGTGAGGCACGCCAGCGGTTCCGGGGCTTTGACCGTGGCCCGTTCGGACCAAATCTCCGAAGTACGACCGGGAGGCGATGAGCGTGCGCGGTGCGAGTAGGGCCTCGTTCGCCGAGCTCACCGAGCGGCTGGAGGCCGAAAGCATCACCACCGCAGCCGTGGCCACCAGGCTCGCCGACGAGCTGTTCGCGGTCGTCGGCCTGCTCGACGCCGAGCACCCGCTGCGCCGCGCGCTGGCCGACCCGGGCAAGCCCGCGGCGGAGAAAGGCGCGGTCGCCGCGGCCTTGCTGCACGGCAAGGTGACCCGGCGTACCGAGGAGCTGGTCGTGGCGGCCGTCGAAGCCCGGTGGGCGACCCCGGGCGACATGGTGGACGCGATCGAGCAGCTCGCCATCGAGGCGATGGTGCTCGCCGCCGAAGCGGACGGCGCCCTGGACGACCTGGAAGACGAGCTGTTCAGGTTCGGCCGCGTGGTCGCCGGGCAGCCGGACCTGCGCGCCGCGCTGGCCGATCCCTCGCTGCCCGCGGAGCGCAAGCAGGCGCTGCTCAGCGCGCTGCTCGACGGCAAGGTGACCCCGGTGACCCTCCGCCTGATCAGCCAGGTGGTGCTGCATCCGCGCGGACGCTCGCTGACCGCGGCCCTGGACCTGTGCGCCGCCATCGCGGCGCGGCGCCGGGAGCAGCTGATCGCGGTGGTGCGCTCGGCGGTCGAGCTGTCCGCGACCCAGCGCAGGCGGCTCGCCGACGCGCTGGCCGTCACCTACGGGCACCACGTTCACCTGAATGTCGTGATTGACCCCTCGGTTATGGGTGGTATTTCCGTCCAGATCGGGGATGAGCTTATTGACGGGACCGTGGCCAGCCGGCTGGCCGCCGTTCGGCGCAAGCTGGCGGGCTGACATGCTATCGAAAGCGGGAGAATCCGCCGCCGCTGACAACCAGACGAGCCGGGAAGCCTACGCAAGGAAAGACATAGAGGACAATGGCTGAGCTGACGATCCGGCCGGAGGAGATCCGGGACGCGCTGGCGCGTTTCGTCCAGGAGTACGAGCCCGAGGGCGCCTCACGCGAAGAGGTCGGCACCGTGACCGAGTGCGGTGACGGCATTGCCCGGGTCGAGGGACTGCCCTCGGCCATGGCCAACGAGCTGCTCGAGTTCGAGAACGGCGTCCGGGGCTTGGCCCTCAACCTGGACGTGCGCGAGATCGGCGTCGTGATCCTCGGCGAGTTCAACGAGATCGAGGAAGGCCAGCAGGTCCGCCGGACCGGCGAGATCCTGTCCGTGCCGGTCGGCGACAGCTTCCTCGGCCGGGTGGTCGGGCCGCTCGGCGAGCCGCTGGACGGCAAGGGCCCGATCGAGGACACCGAACTGCGGCCGCTGGAGACGCAGGCGCCCTCGGTGGTGCAGCGCCAGCCGGTGAAGGAGCCGCTGCAGACCGGCATCAAGGCCATCGACGCGATGACCGCGATCGGCCGGGGCCAGCGGCAGCTGATCATCGGCGACCGGCAGACCGGCAAGAGCGCGATCGCCATCGACGCGATCATCAACCAGCGAGCCAACTGGGAGTCGGGCGACATCACCCGCCAGGTCCGCTGCATCTACGTCGCGGTGGGCCAGAAGGGCTCGACCATTGCCCAGGTGCGCCAGTCGCTGGAGGAAGCTGGCGCGCTGGAGTACACCACGATCGTCGCCGCCCCGGCTTCTGACCCGGCGGGTTACAAGTACATCGCGCCGTACACCGGTTCGGCCATCGGGCAGCACTGGATGTACCAGGGCAAGCACGCGCTGATCATCTTCGACGACCTGTCCAAGCAGGCCGAGGCGTACCGCGCGATCTCGCTGCTGCTGCGCCGGCCGCCGGGCCGCGAGGCGTACCCGGGTGACGTCTTCTACCTGCACTCCCGGCTGCTCGAGCGGTGTGCCAAGCTGTCTGATGACCTCGGCGCCGGATCGCTGACCGGGCTGCCGATCATCGAGACCAAGGCGAACGACATCTCCGCCTACATCCCGACGAACGTCATCTCCATCACCGACGGGCAGATCTTCCTCGAGACCGACCTGTTCAACTCGGGCGTCCGGCCCGCCATCAACGTCGGCCGGTCGGTCTCCCGCGTCGGTGGCAACGCGCAGATCAAGGCGATGAAGAAGGTCGCGGGTAACCTGCGGCTCGCGCTGTCGCAGTACCGCGACCTCGAGGCGTTCGCCGCCTTCGCCTCCGACCTGGACGCGGCGTCCCGGGCGCAGCTCGACCGCGGCGCGCGGCTGGTGGAGCTGCTCAAGCAGCCGCAGTACGACCCGTACCCGGTCGAAAACCAGGTGGTGTCGATCTGGGCCGGCGGCAACGGCCACCTGGACGACGTGCCGATCGAGGACGTCAGCCGGTTCGAGACCGAGTTCCTCGAGTACCTGAAGCGACAGCACGACGGCATCTTGCAGACGATCAGGGAAACGCTCGACCTGAGCGAGGACACCATCACCGCGCTCAAGGACGCGATCGAGGAGTTCCGCAGGGTCTTCGAGACCAGCTCCGGCGAGCTGCTCAGCGCCGATGACGAGGTGGCCGAGGCGCTCGAAGACGAGGGCCAGGAGAAGATCGCCCGGCGGAACCCCCAGCCCGCAGCGGACGAGAAGTAGCCCATGGGAGCCCAGCTTCGCCTGGTCAGGCGGCGGATCAGTTCGGTCCAGTCCATCGCCAAGATCACCCGCGCGCAGGAACTGATCGCGTCGTCACGGATTGTCAAGGCGCAGCAGCAGATGCGCGCGGCCGAGCCGTACGCGCGCGAGCTCACCCGCGCGGTGGAGGCGGTGATCAGCCGGTCGACTACGATCCACCACCCGTTCACCGAGGAGCCGGAGAACCCGTCGCGGGCCGCGGTGCTGATCCTGACCAGCGACCAGGGCTTCGCCGGCGCCTACAACGCCAACGTGCTGCGTGAGTCGGCCCGGCTGCGGCAGCTGCTGCAGGACCGGGGCCTCGAGCCGGTCCTGTACGTGGCCGGCCGCAAGGGCATCGGCTGGCACCGGTTCCGCGAGCTTGACGTCGCGGGATCCTGGAATGGTTTCTCCGCCGCGCCGAGGTACCGGGACGCGCAGCAGGTCGCCACCACGCTACTGGAGGCGTACGAAGCCGCAGACGGCGGCGTGGACGAGATCCACCTGGTCAGCACCGAGTTCGTCTCGATGCTGACGCAGCGGCCCGCGGTCCGCAGGCTCCTGCCGCTGCAGATCGAGGACACCGAAGAACCGAGCCCGTCCGGCCCGCTGCCACAGTACGAGTTCGAGCCTTCGCCGCCCGAGGTGCTCGACGCCCTGATGCCGCAGTACGTGGCGGCCAGGATCTTTTACGCGATGCTGGAGGCGGCGGCCGCCGAGCTGGCCTCGCGACGGCGCGCGATGAAGGCGGCCACCGACAACGCGGGCGATCTGCTCGAAAAGCTGACCCGTGAGGCGAACAACGCACGGCAGGCGGAGATCACCCAGGAAATCAGCGAGATCGTCGGCGGCGCCAACGCGCTCGGCGACGCAAGCGCAACGAGTGAGTGAGGGACACATGACCGCGACCGTTGAAAACTCAGCCGAGAGCGGCGAAGCCGCTGCGGGCGCCGGCCGTGTCGCGCGGATCATCGGCCCCGTCGTGGACGTCGAATTCCCCGCGGACCAGATGCCGGAAATCTACTACGCGCTGCACACCGAGGTGACGATCGGCGACGACACGCGGCTGCTGACGCTGGAGGTGGAGCAGCACCTGGGCGACAACCTCGTGCGCGCGATCTCCATGCAGCCCACGGACGGCCTGGTGCGCGGCGCCGAGGTGACCAACACCGGCGCGCCGATCGAGGTGCCGGTCGGTGATGTCACCAAGGGGCACGTGTTCAACGCCCTCGGGGAGACGCTCGACGTGCCCACCGCCTCCCTGCACGTCACCGAGCGGTGGCCGATCCACCGCGACCCCCCGCCGCTGGACCAGCTCGAGCCGCGGACCCAGATGTTCACCACTGGCATCAAGGTCCTCGACCTGCTGACCCCGTACGTGCTGGGCGGGAAGATCGGGCTGTTCGGCGGGGCCGGCGTGGGCAAGACCGTGCTGATCCAGGAGATGATCCGCCGGGTGGCCCAGAACTTCGGCGGCGTGTCGGTGTTCGCCGGGGTGGGGGAGCGGACCCGCGAGGGCAACGACCTGTTCCTGGAGATGACCGAGTCCGGCGTCATCAACGACACCGCGCTGGTGTTCGGCCAGATGGACGAGCCGCCGGGCACTCGTTTGCGCGTCGGCCTGTCGGCCCTCACCATGGCCGAGTACTTCCGCGACGTGCAGAAGCAGGACGTGCTGCTGTTCATCGACAACATCTTCCGCTTCACCCAGGCCGGCTCTGAGGTGTCGACGCTGCTGGGCCGGATGCCCTCGGCCGTCGGTTACCAGCCGACGCTGGCCGACGAGATGGGCCAGCTGCAGGAGCGGATCACCTCGACCCGCGGTCACTCGATCACCTCCATGCAGGCGATCTACGTGCCCGCGGACGACATCACCGACCCGGCACCGCACACCGTGTTCGCCCACCTCGACGCGACCACGGTGCTGTCCAGGGAGATCACCGAGAAGGGGATCTACCCAGCCGTGGACCCGCTAGACTCCACGTCACGGATCCTGGACGCCAAGTACATCGGCCAGGAGCACTACGACGTGGCCCGCGAGGTGCAGCGGATCCTGCAGCGGTACAAGGAACTGCAGGACATCATCGCCATCCTCGGCGTCGACGAGCTTGGCGAAGAGGACAAGGTCGTGGTGCAGCGGGCCAGGCGGATCGAGCGGTTCCTGTCCCAGCCCATGTACGTGGCCGAGCAGTTCACCGGCCAGCCGGGTGTCTTCACGCCGCTGGAGGAGACGGTCTCCTCGTTCAAGGCGATTACCGAGGGCAAGTACGACAACCTGCCCGAGCAGGCGTTCTACATGGTCGGCGGGATCGAGGACGTGGAGAAGAAGGCCAAGGGGATGGAGCGGTGACCTTGCGGGTAGAGCTGGTGATCCCGGACCGCGAGCTGTGGTCGGGCGAGGCCAGTACCGTGATCGCCAAGACCACCGAGGGCGACATCGGGGTGCTCACCGGGCGCGCTCCGGTGTTCGGCATCCTGGCCGAGGGCAGCCTGGTCGAGATCGTCACCGAGGTGTCCAGGGTGAAGGCGGCGGTCAGCGGCGGGTTCCTGTCCGTGGCCGACGACCGGGTGTCGATCCTGGCCGCCCAGGCCCAGCTCGGCCAGGACGTCGACGTCGAGGTCACCCGTTCGGAGTTGGCCGCCGCGCTCGCCGAAGCCAGCCCGATCGCCGAGGATAGCCCAGAGGCCAGGTACGCCAGGGCGCTGCTGCGGGCCGCGGGCGACCAGGCCTAACTCTCAGTGGGCGGAGCGCTGGCGCTTGATGCGGCCTGGCTCTTCGCCGCCCTCCTGGTCATCCTGGTCGTGGCCGCCGCCAGCATCGCCGCGCGCAGGTTCCTGCTCGAGCGCGGCGGCGGCACGGTGGAGTGCGGCCTGCGCAAGGGGAATGGTCCTTGGCGTCTCGGTCTGGCGTCCTACCAGCGCGAGGAGCTGTGCTGGTTCGGCATCTTCGGGCTCTCGATGCGGCCGGACGAGGTCTTCCCCCGGCGCGACCTGACCGTGGTGTCCCGCCGCCTGCCCAGCGACGCCGAGGCGGCCAGCCTGGGACCCGGCATGATCGTGGTGGAATGCAAGCTCGGCGAGGACGGCGGCCAGCTCGGCTCTCCGGCCCCCGACGGCGGTGCTCCTGCCTCAGGCGGCGCTCGCGGCGCTCCGGGCTCAGGCGGCGCTCCTGCCTCAGGCAGCGCTCGCGGCGCTCCTGCCTCAGGCGGCGCTCGCGGCGCTCCGGGCGCCGGGACCGTCGAACTGGCCTTGGGGGAGGCGGCGCTCACCGGCCTGCTCTCCTGGCTCGAGGCCGCCCCGCCCGGCTCCCGCCTAGACGTTGCCCGCTAAGACGTTCAGCCGCGTTCGCCGCCTGGCTTCCACAGGACGTCGTCGTGGCCCGCGTTGGCCTGGCGGGCGAGGATGAACAGCAGGTCGGACAGCCGGTTCAGGTAACGGGCGGGCAGCGGGCTCACCGAGTCGCCGTGCTCGCCGACCGCGGCCCACGTGCTGCGTTCGGCCCGGCGGGTGACGGTCCGCGCCATGTGCAGCAGCGTCGTCCCCGGGCTGCCGCCCGGCAGCAGGAAGCTCCGCAGCGTCGGCAGCCCGGAATTGTACGAGTCGCACTCGTTCTCCAGCCTGGTGATGTAGGCCTCGTCGATCCGCAGCGGCGGATAGGGCGGCGGCGTGTCGGACACCGGGTTGGCCAGGTCGGCGCCGACGTCGAAGAGTTCGTTCTGCACCCGGGACAGCAGCCCTGATATGTCGGCCGGGAGATTACCGAAGGTAATCGCCATGCCGATGGCGCAGTTCGCTTCTTCCACGTCGGCGTAGGCGGCGAGGCGCGAGTCGGTCTTGGCGGTGCGGCTGCCGTCGGCGAGAGCGGTGCTGCCGTCGTCGCCGGTGCGCGTGTAGATGCGGGACAGCACCACGGGGTTCTCGCTGCGGTTTCGCGACATGAACCCACCCTAAGGGAACCCGTGAGCGGACCTCGCTGACCCACGGCCCGAACGGTCGCGATCAAAAAGAGATCCCGGACAACCCGCGCTGACCCGGCCATAAGCACGGCACGTTATTGTTCCCTGTACCCCTGGAACAGGAGAGACCGCCGTGTATGACTACATCATCGTCGGCGCCGGAAGCGCGGGCTGCGTCCTGGCGGCGCGCCTGTCCGCCGATCCCGCCGTCAGCGTGCTGCTGCTGGAGGCCGGGCCGGCCGACGATGCCGAAGAGATCCGCGCCCCCGCCGCGTTGAACAGGCTGTTCCAGACCGAATACGACTGGAACTACCTGACCGTCCCGCAGCACCGCGCGGTCGGCCGGTCCATCTACTGGCCGCGGGGTAAGGTTCTCGGCGGCTCGTCCTCGATCAACGCCATGATCTACATCCGCGGCAACCGCCACGACTTCCAGACCTGGCGGGATGAGCATGGCTGCACTGGCTGGGGCTACGAGGACCTGATGCCCTACTTCCGCCGGGCCGAGGACAACTCGCGGGGAGCCTCCGCGTACCACGGTACGGGCGGCCCGCTGGCGGTCACCGACCCGCGGTACAAGTCACAAGCGTGCGAGGCGTTCATCGCGGCGGCCCAGGAGCAGGGCGCGGCGGCCAACAACGACTTCAACGGGCCGCGCCAGGACGGCGTCGGCTGGTATCAGCTGACCCAGCGGCACGGCAAAAGGTGCTCGGCCGCCACCGCCTACCTGCACCCCGCCATGTCCCGGCCCAACCTGACCGTCCATACCGGCGCCCTGGTCACCAAGGTGATCATCGAGGGCGGCCAGGCCACCGGCGTGAGCTACCTGCACCGCGGCGAGTCCCAGACCGCGGGCGCCAACGCCGAGGTCATCCTGTCCGGCGGCGCGATCAACAGCCCTCAGCTGCTGATGCTGTCCGGCGTCGGCCCGGCCGAGCACCTGATCGAGATGGGCATCGACGTGGTGGCGGACAGCCGCGGCGTCGGCGTCAACCTCAGCGACCACCCGGTGCTGCCGGTCGTCTGGTCCACGCCCCGGGTCCGCGGCCTGTGGGAGAAGGGCGGCAACGCGAACATGCTGCGCTGGCAGCTGACTCACCGCGGCCCGCTGACCAGCAACGTGGCCGAGTCGGGCGGCTTCGCGCACTCCGAAGCCGGGCTGCCCGCACCAGACCTGCAACTGCATGTTCTTCCCGCCCCGTACCACGACCAGGGCCTGGCCGACCCGGCCCAGCGGGCGATGACGGTGCTGGTCGGCCTGGTCGACGTGGCCAGCCGGGGGCGGATCAGGCTGCGCAGCGCCGACCCCAGGCATCGCCCGGCCATCGACCCCGGCTACCTGTCCGACGACCGGGACAGCCGGGCGCTGGCCGCGGGGCTGAAGATGACCAGGGAGTTCATGACGGCCAAGCCGATGGCCGCGATCTGCTCCAGTGAGCTGGCGCCCGGCGCGCACATCCGCTCCGACACCGAGCTCCTGGCGTACGTCCGGAGCAGCGTGGTGACCCTCTACCACCCGGTCGGCACCTGCGCGATGGGCGGCGAGTCGCGGTGGAACAGCGTGGTCGACCCCGAGCTCCGGGTCCGCGGCGTGACCGGGCTGCGGGTGGTCGACGCGTCGGTGATGCCGGTCGTGCCGCGCGGGAACACCAACGCGCCCACGATCGCGATCGCCGAACGCGCGGCCGACCTCATCGCCGGCCGGGCTCCCCTGGCCGCGGTCGACCCCGCCGATCCCGTCGACGCCATGGTGATCGCAGGCACCCCCGCCACCCCCGCCGCCTAGCCAGGCCAAAGAACCTAACGCCGCCGGCGTGACCTCCGGGGCCGGTAGAGCCTGCCGTGCAGCAAGGTAACCAACGTGACGATACGGCGCATGTCCTTGTCGGTCCGGCCGAACGAGGTGAGGTTGATCAGCGGCCGCATCCGCTGACGCGTGATGGCCTTGGGGCGCGTGAACTCGCGCAGCCCGTCCGCCCCGTGTATCCGCCCGAAACCGGATTCGCCCACCCCGCCGAACGGCAGCGCCGGCACGATCGCGAACCCGAGCACCGAATTGACCGAGGTCATCCCAGACCGCAGCGACCGTGCCGCCGCCATGGCCGCGGAGCGATCGCGGGCGAACACCGCCGACCCCAGCCCGTAGCGCCCCGCGTTAGCGAGCGAAACTCCTTCGGTCAGGTTCGCCACCGGCGTCACCGTCACCGTCGGCCCGAACGTCTCCTCGGTCACTGCCGCGGAATGCTCGGGCACGTCGGTCAGGATCACCGGCCGCACGTACGGTGGCGCCACCGAGTCCGGGCCCCCACCCACCTCCCCATCCCCCTTCACTAGCCGCCCGCCCCGGGCCAGCGCGTCCGCCACGTGCTTGGCCACGACCTCCGGCTGCGACGGCAGCGTCATCGGCCCGTAGGAGGCCTCGCGGTCGAATCCTGGGCGCAGCCCGGACACCCGCTGGCTCAGCCGCTCAAGGAAGCTGTGGTACACCGCGTCGGCGACGTAGACGCGCTCGATCCCGATGCAGGTCTGCCCGGCGTTGGACATCGCACCCCACGCGGCGGCGTCGGCGGCCGCCTCCAGGTCGGCGTCGGCGCTCACCAGCAGGGCGTCCTTGCCGCCGCATTCGGCCAGGACCGGGGTGAGGGTGTCCGCGGCGGCGGCCATCACCTTGCGCGCGGTGGCCGCGGAGCCGGTGAAGGCGATCTTGGCGACGCCGCTGCGCGCCAGCGCCTCCCCGGTGGAACCGGGCCCGGTGACCAGCTGGAACACCGGCTTCGATGCCCCGAAGATGCCCAGCGCGTCGCCGAACGACCGGACCAGCCAGTCCCCGGTCGCCGGGGTCAGCTCCGACGGCTTGAAGACGACCGCGTTCCCGGCCGCCAGCGCGTACGCGATCGAGCCCACCGGGGTGAACACCGGGTAGTTCCACGGCCCGATCACGCCGACCACGCCCAGCGGCTGGTACTCCACCGTGGAGGCCTGGTTGATGGCCGCGAGCCCGCTGCGCACCCGGCGCGGGCGCAGCACCCGGCGGGCGTGCCGGGCGGCCCAGTCGATGTGCACGATGGCCAGGATGATCTCGAGCTTGGCGTCGTCGAGCGGCTTGCCGGTCTCGTCGTGCACGAGCTGGGCCAGCCGGCCCATGTACCTGGTCAGGTGGGACTTCCAGGCGAGCAGCCGGATTCGCCGGCCGGACCAGCCGAGCCCGGCCCACCAGACGGCAGCCTCGCGCGCGGTGGCCAAGGCCGCGTCGACCTCGCGGCGTCCGTGTACGGGGAAGGTGGCCAGCACTTCCCCTGTCGCCGGGTTCACTGTCTCAAGCATCGCCTGACCAGTAAAGCACCGCTTTGTCCCCCGAAGCTACGCTGGGTACGTGCCGCCACGTCCGTACGTCCTCTTGTCCTGCGCTACCTCGGCCGACGGCTACCTGGACGACGCCAGCCCGCGGCGCCTGATCCTGTCTGGCCCCGGCGACCTGGACCGCGTGGACGAGGTCCGGGCGGGCTGCGACGCCATCCTGGTCGGCGCGCAGACGGTCCGGAAGGACAACCCGCGGCTGCTGATCAGGGACCCGCGCCGCAGTGCCCGCCGCGCCGCCCGCGGCCTGCCCACCCATCCGGCCCGGGTCACCCTCACCGCCACCGGTGACCTGGACCCGCAGGCTCGTTTCTTCGCCCCCGGCGCGCTCCGCCTGGTGTACTGCGCCACCCCCGCGATCGGCCGCGCCCGGGCGCGCCTGGGTCCCGGGGAGGATGGCGCCGTACTCATCGACGCCGGCGACCCGCTCTCCCTCGATCTCGTCCTTACTGATTTGGCCGAACGAGGCGTACTGCGTGTCCTTGTAGAAGGCGGTGCGCACGTTCTGGGCGAATTCCTGGCCCGCGATCTTGCCAATGAACTCAACCTCGCCGTGGCTCCGTTCTTCGTGGCCGACCCCGCCGCCCCGCGCCTCGACCTACCATCGGTCGGCCCGGCGTCCGCCCCCGTTCCCGTGTCCGCTTCCGTTCCCGTGTCCGCTTCCGTTCCCGTGTCCGCTTCCGTTCCCGCCCCTCCGGCCCTCGATCCCAATACCACTGCGGATCCCAATTCCCCCGGTAGCCCCATGACTCTCGCCGAGGTCCGGCGGGTCGATGAGATGGTGCTGCTCAGTTACCTGCTCGGCCCCGGCGGCCCGGATCACCGGTTCCTGCGCTGGGCGGTGGAGCTGTCGCGGCTGTGCCCGCCGTCGGGCACCGCCTTTTCCGTCGGGGCGGTCATCGTCGGCGAGGACGGCGAGGTGCTGGCCACCGGGTTCTCCCGCGAGCAGGAGGACCACGATCACGCCGAGGAGGTGGCGCTCCGTAAGCTGGCCCAGGGCAAGCTAACACAGGGCAAGCTGGGCTCATCCGACCCGCGGCTGCGGCACGCGACCATCTACAGCTCGCTCGTGCCCTGCGGCGCCCGCGCGTCGCGCCCGGTGACCTGCGTCCAGCACATCGTCGCGGCGGGTATCCCGCGGGTGGTCTTCGCCTGGCGCGAGCCCCGCCTGTTCACCGACGGCGAGGGCGCCGAACAGCTCCGGGCCGCGGGCGTGGCCGTCACCGAGGTGCCCGGGCTAGCCGGCCGGGCCCGGGCGGTCAACGCCCACCTGGTCGGATCCGGCGCGTGACCCTGACCAAACTGAGTCCTGACCTGCGTCAGTC
This sequence comes from Streptosporangiaceae bacterium, assembly GCA_052144275.1. GTDB lineage: Bacteria > Actinomycetota > Actinomycetes > Streptosporangiales > Streptosporangiaceae > Palsa-504. Next base: position 1,337 of record JBKQQQ010000868.1, on the reverse strand, counting down.
CAGGGTCGCGATTGTCGGATACTTCTTCATACTCGGCGTCGCCACGGCGACCTGGGCCGCCCGGTTGCCGGCCATCAAGGAGTCGCTGCACTTGAGCGACGGGCGCCTGGGGCTGGCGCTGTTCGCGGTGCCGGCGGGCAGCGTGCTGACGCTGGCGCTGAGCGGGCGGATCGCCGATCGGTTCGGCGCGGTCCGGGTGCTGCGGGTCGCGGGCGTGCTGAACCCGGCCGCGCTGATCCCCATCGGCCTGGCTCCCAGCCTCCCGGCGCTCATGGCCACGCTGGCCGTTTACGGGGCGGTGGCCGGGCTGCTCGACGTGTCGATGAACGCCTGCGGCGCCCGGCTCGAGCTCGGCTACGAACGGCCCATCATGTCTTCGCTGCACGCCGGCTACAGCATCGCCGGCCTGGCCGGCGCGGCGATCGGCGGGATATCGGCGTGGCTGGGGATCAGCCCGCTGCCGACGTTCACCGTCACCGCCGCGGCGCTGATTATCCTCGGCCTGCTGGCCGGCCCGCGCGTGACGATCCCCGCAGCGGATTCTGGGTCCGTGCCGGAGCGGCCCGGGGATCCGCCGCCCCGCTCGCCGCCCCCCATGCACCCCACGCAGATAATCTGGATCCTCGGCCTGGTAGCCCTGTGCGGGCAGGTCGGCGAGGGCTCGGCCGGTGACTGGAGCGCCGTCTACCTGCACGTCGACCTTGGCTCGCCCGCCGGAGTCGCGGCGGTGGCGCTCGGCGCGTTCTCGGTCACGATGACCGCCGGGCGGCTGGCCGGCGACCGCTTGGCCGCCCGGTTCGGCCCGGTGCGGCTGGTACGCGCCAGCGGCCTGGTGGCAGGCCTCGGGCTGGCGGCTGGCCTGCTGGTCGGCACGGCGGCCGCGGCCATCGCCGGCTTCGCGCTGCTGGGCCTGGGCCTGGCCGGGATTTTCCCGCAGATCGTCTCCGCCGCCGCCCGGCTGGACCCCGAACATGCGGGCCGTAACATCGGCCGGATCGCGGCGGTGGCGTACTCGGGCCTGCTCAGCGGCCCGGTCGTGATCGGCGCGATCGCTTCCGGCGTGGGCCTGCGCGACGCACTGCTCGTCCCGGCCGCCCTCGCGCTGGGAGTCAGCGCGGCGGCCGGCGTGCTGCGCCCGAGACGTCAGGACTTAGACGGGCGGACGATGGTGAAGGCTGTGGGGCCTGCGTCCAGATCAAGCCTCATCCTTCGAGGCGGATGTCCGACTGCTGCGTGAGAATTGCGCGAATCGTGTGTGAGCGAAAACCTCAGTACACGCAGGGGATGCCGTAGCGGGCGTTGCTGCTGACTGAGACGACGCCCCCGGCGGCGCCGTT
>JBKQQQ010000867.1:0-3789 GCA_052144275.1 Streptosporangiaceae bacterium | reverse complement strand
CGGTTCGAGGCGGTGCGCGACGCGCTGGCGCGGAACCTCGACTCGGGCGAGGAACTGGGCGCATCGCTCGTCCTGGACCTCGACGGGGACATCGTCATCGACATGTGGGGCGGCTTCCGCGACCAGGCCCGAACGGTCCCGTGGTCACAGGACACCATCACCAACGTCTGGTCCTCCAGCAAGACGGTGACCAGCCTGGCCGCGCTGATCCTGGTGGACCGGGGTGAGCTGGACGTCGACGTCCCGGTCGCGAAGTACTGGCCGGAATTCGCGGCCCACGGCAAGCAGGACGTCCTGGTCCGCCATCTGCTGTCGCACGCCTCCGGCGTTTCCGGGCTCGACCAGCCGGCCGTCGTGGCGGATCTGTTCGACTGGGACGGGGCCACCTCCCGGATGGCGGCCCAGGCTCCGTGGTGGGAGCCGGGCACCGCGTCGGGCTACCACGCGCTCAACTTCGGGCACCTGATCGGCGAGGTGGTGCGGCGGATCAGCGGCAAGTCGCTCAAGCAGTTCGTCGCCGAGGAGATCGCCGGGCCGCTGGGCGCCGATTTCCAGATCGGCGCCGCGGAAAGCGACTGGGGCCGGATCGCCGATGTGGTCCCGCCGCCGCCGTTGCCGTTCGACCTGGCGGCGCTTGACCCGGCCAGCCCGGTGGTCAAGACCTTTACCGGGCCGCCGATCGCGGCCGAGGACGCCAACACGCCCGGTTGGCGCCGCGCCGACATCGGCGCGGTGAACGGGCACGGAAACGCCCGGTCCGTGGCGCGGGTCATGTCGGTGGTCGCCCGCGGCGGCGAGGTCGACGGGGTCCGCCTGCTCAGCCCGGACACCATCGACCTGATCTTCCGCGAGCAGATCAACGGCATCGACCTGGTGCTCGGCGTTCCGCTGCGGTTCGGCATCGGCTACGGGCTGCCGCAGCTCGACACCCTGCCGTGGATCCCGGACGACAAGATCTGCTTCTGGGGCGGCTGGGGCGGCTCCATGATCGTCATGGACGTGGGCCGCCGGATGACGATCTCCTACATGATGAACAAGATGGGGCCCGGCATCGTCGGCTCGGACCGGAGCGCCGAATACGGAACGGCGATCTACGACGCCGTAACCAGCTAGCCGGATCCGGCCCCTCGAAAGGAGTGCCCTCAACAGGAGTGCCCTCAACAGCAGGGCCCTCGACAGCAGGGCCTACGGCGTCTGCGCTGGCGTCGATGACCGGGATGCCCGGGGCCACGGCCGACGTGAGGGCCGTCAGCCGCTCGCGGTCGAGCCGCCAGGCGATGACCTGCCGGGTGGCGCCCTCGGCCACGCCGGGCACCGGGCAGCTGCGGGCGGGCCCGTTGCCGCGGGGCAGGCGCGGGGCACCGGGGCGGCGCTGGATGCCGATCCACTGCCGCTCCCTGGCGCCTAGCTCGCGTGACTTTCCTCCGCCGTACAGGACGATTCTTTCCACGTCGGACCAGGGGATGAACACCGGCGCGCTGTCACGGCCCGGCCAGCTCAGCGGTGCGGCGCCGAGCGTGATGCCTAGCGGGTCGGCCCGGAAGGCCACCTTGCGGCCAACCGCCGTGGCCAGGGCCGGCACGGTGACGGTCACGAAGGCCAGCACCGCCATGGCCAGCCAGACCCCCTCCGAGGCATGCACGGCGAGGGCGAACATGCCCAGGCTGACGACCAGGCTCATGGCCACCGACCCGGTCAGCCGGTACCGTTCCTCGTAGAGCCCCTGATCTGGCAGCACTCTCCGATGTTCTCCCAGCCCGGGCGGCTGGCGCTAGGGGTGGAGCAGTTCGGCCAGCGCGGACAGCACGTCCTGCACCGCACCTGGCCCGCTGATTTCCGGGTCGCCGAGCGCCAGCGGGATGCCCATCCCGTCGACCATGGCGATGGCCAGCACGGCGATCTTCTCCGGCTGGACCGTCCCGAACCTGCCCTGCTCGACGCCGCGCCGCACCGTGTCCGCCACCAGCCGCCGCCAGGCGTCGTAATCGCGCAGGGCGTCGGCGCGCATCTCGGGGTCGCGGATGCCGAAGTGCCAGGACTCGATCCACAACCGCCCGGCCCCAGGTGCCTCCGGTGCCTCCGGCTGGTACCCGGTGAGCGCCCGCGAGATGATCCGCTCGAGCTGGTCCCAGGGGTCGGACAAGGCGGCGACGTCCGCCTCCAGCGCGGCGATCTCCGTGCCCGAGGCGTGCCGGAAGGCCGCCACCAGCAGATCCTCGCGCGAGCCGAAGTAGTACTGCAGGGTGCTGACCGGAACGCCGCTTTCGGCGGCCACGTCGGCGAAGCGGGTGGCGTCCGCGCCGCGGTCCGCGATGACCCGGCACGCGGCCTCCAGCACCGCGGTCTTCCGGCGTCCGGCCCGCCGCCCCGGCCCGCGGCCATGGCCCCGACCGCGGTCAGCCCCGCGGTCAACCCCGCGGTCAGGGCCGCGGTCGGGCTCACTCAGCGCCATCGTGCGCCTTGATGCTGTCGGCAGTGCCGTCGGCGATGCCGTCGGTGACGCCGTCGGCGATGCCGCCCGCAGGGGCGTCGGCGATACCGTCCGCGAAGTACCGGGGCAGGAACCTGGCGGTGATGAGCATGACGATCACTCCGATGATGAGGGAACCGGCGCCGATCAGGAAGATACCGCCTATGCCGTGGAAGCTGGAGTAGCTGCTCGCGGCCGGCCAGTACGACTTGATCGACAGGACGAACGCGCCGAGCAGGGTCAGCCCGCCGATCAGCGGCAGGATCCCCTTGACCAGGAGCGCGTGCGCGCTGGTCAGCAGCTCACGCCGGAAGAACCAGACACAGGCGAACCCGGTCAGCCCGTAGTAGAAGGCGATCAGCAGCCCGACCGACGCCGCGGAGTCGGCCAGCACGTTCTTCGACACCGCGGTCAGCAGCACGAAGAACAGGGCCGAGACCAGGCCCATGACCAGGGTCGCGGTGGTCGGGGTGCGGTAACGCGGGTGCATCCGGGCGAACCAGGCCGGTATCGCGCCGTGCGCCGACATGGCGAGCACCGTGCGCGCGGTCGGCATGATCGTGGTCTGGGTGGAGGCGGCGGTGGAGGTCAGCACGCACAGCACGAGCAGCTTGCCCGGCGTGCTGCCCAGCACCGAGGTGGCCATCGCGCCGAGCACGTCGGTGCTGTGCGCGGCCAGGAACGCGGGGCCGGCGTAGGCCAGGGCGGCCGCGCTGATCACCGCGAAGATGGCGACCAGCATCAGCGTGGCCATGACCGCGGCCCGGCCCGGGGTGCGCGCGGAGTCTTTGGTCTCCTCGTTCACGCTGAGTGCGCAGTCCCAGCCCCAGTAGATGAACACGGCCAGCAGGAACGAGTTCGACAGGCGGCCGAACGATCCCGTCCACGGGCTCAGCCACCCCAGCGAAGGGTGCGCCGCGCCGGGCAGCGCGTGCCCGGTACCCGCCTTGACCAGGGCGACCACCGCGAAGACCGCCAGCGTGCCCACCTCGATGGCCAGCAGGACCTGCTGCAGCCGGGCGGAGACCTCGATGCCCCGGTAGCAGACCCCGGTGAGCAGGGCGATGAACACTACGCCCGCCGCCGTCACCCAGCCGGTGCTGGCCGCGGCCCCGTCCGCGCCGACCAGCTCCAGGGCGTACCGCCCGGCGATCTGGGACAGGCTGGCCATCACGATGATGTCGGCCGCGATGATCCCCCAGCCGCCCATCCACCCGGTCCGCGGCCCGAACGCGCGCGCCGCCCAGGTGAAGGTGATGCCGCAGTCCGGGTCGGCCTTGTTGAGCTCGCGGAACGCGTAGGCGATGCACAGCATCGGC
>JBKQQQ010000866.1:0-4018 GCA_052144275.1 Streptosporangiaceae bacterium | reverse complement strand
ATGCCGGGCAGCTGCGGGGTTCGTCAGGGCACGCCAGGTGGCACAGTCTGGCTGATCGCGAGATGGCTGGCGGAGACGGGGCTGATGTAGCAGCGGAGCGAACAGTCACGGCTATGAGCGCATCCGGCTGCGGCGGCGGCTGACGGCCCGCCGGGCGCTTACTCGTCGTCCTCGTCGGCAGCGTCCGGGTCGCGCAGCTCGCGGATGGCCCCTGGGGCCAGGTCGGGAAGCACGAAGCTGTAGGTGCCGTGCACCCCCAGGTGGGCGGCTGACGAACGGGGACAGGCGGGCCATGTCCTCCTCGAGCACCGGATAGCCCTGGGCCCTGAGCTGACGGACGGCGGCGTCCAGGTAGACGGTCGTCCAGAGCGTGACGCAGTTCAAGACGAGCCCGAGCGCACCGAGCTGGTTCTCCAGCCCGCGCTCGTATCGGTGGTACAGCTCGCCCTTCCGGCCATGACAGATCTTCCTGGCCAGGGCGTGCCGCCCTTCTTGCAGATTCCGGATGCCCTTGATGTCGCGGCGATAGGACTCGTCGGTGTCGATGTAGGCCAGGATGTGCAGCGACTTGAAGATCCGCCCGTACATCGCGATCGCCTCGCCGAGCGCGGTGGGGTGCCCGTCGCGCTGCAGCATGGTGACCACGTCGTAGGCCCGGACGGCGCCGGTGTAGATGGAGGCGACGACCCGGAGGATGTCCTCCCGGTTGCGGCGGATCTTCGCCAGGTTGATCTTCCCGCGGGCGAAGGTGTTCAGGGGCCGTAGTCGGCGTCGCCCTTGATCCGCCAGCCCTTCTGGTCGGGCAGGTCGGCCAGCGCGGGCCAGGTCCTGACGGTCCCGCGCACGGCCAGGGCGTCGGCACCCACGGGGCGTGTCTAGGGCTGTGGCGTGAGAACGATGCGCTGTGGCGTGCGGGCGGCGTCGGCCCAGGCTTGTTCGACGTCGGTGAGCGCCGTCGGCCGCGCGTCGACGTCGAAGGTTCCGTTCGTGATCTCCTGGGCGAGTGCGGGCAATTCAGCGAGGATTTCGCGGGTGCTGACGGAGCCTTGTCCGCTGCCGACGATCTGGAGGCGAGCGGCGCGGAGCGCGGCTGAGGGGATCGACGCGGTAGGTCCGGCGACGGAGCCGATTTCGATCCAGGTGAGCGGCTTGCCGCGATCGGCGCGCTCAGTGACGACGGCAACCATCGCGGCGGTGGTGGGCTGGCCCCAGAGATAGTCGATCACGACGTCGACATCGGTGGCGGCCTGGCCGAGCCGCTGGGCGGCAGTGTCGGCGTCCCCTTGGAGCAGCACGGTGTCGGTGGCGCCGAGTGCGGGCAGGCCAGCCAGCCGGTCGGCGCCGCGCCCGGCGGCGATGATCTGGTCTGCACCGAACAGTTTCGCGATCTGGACGGCCATCCGGCCGGCGTTACCGGTGGCACCAAGGACGAGAACGTTGTGTCCGGCCTGGAACTGCACTCGCTGGCGCAGCGCGACCCAGGAGGACATGGCCGGGTTCATGGCGGCGGCGACTGCGATGGGGTCGCTGTCCTCGGGCAGGACGATGCTGCGGCGGGTATCGATGACGGTCTGTTCAGCCATCGCGCCCATCGTGGTGTCCGGGAGAATGAAGTAGCGCAACAGCCCGTCCGCGCCCCGCCCGACACCGTCGATGCCCGGCACGAGCGGCAGTTCGTCGGTGCTGGTGTAGTGCGACCCGTCGGCCTGCGACCGGACCCGCGGGTGGAGCCCGGCCGCGATCACGTCGATGACCATGTCGTCGTCGCCAGCCGCGGTGGGAGCGGAAAACTCCTCGTAGCGGGGAGCGGTGTCGAACGAGGAAACAACAGCAGCTTTCATGGCAACCTCCATGGTGTAGTTGGTAATACGAACCAAAAATTAGTTGGTAATACGAACTGAGTCAAGTAAACTTCGTGCGTGGTGACATCGCAGCCGACAGAGCACGCCCGCGTGATCGAGCAGGACGGCCTGGTCGACGCGCTCGTGCAGGCCGCGTTCGTGACGATGGCGGTGCTGAATAAGGTGGGCGCCGACAACGACCTGTCGCTTACGCAGCTGCGGGTGCTCGCGATCCTGCGGGACCGGCGGCTCAGGATGACCGCGCTCGCCGACTACCTCGGGCTGGAGAAATCAACGATGACAGGGCTCGTCGACCGCGCCGAGAAGAGAGGGCTTATCGAAAGGGCCCCCAGCGCGAGCGACGGCCGCGCCGTGGAGGTGTTCCTCAGCCCGGCCGGGGCGGAACTTGCCGAGCGCCTCTACGCCCAGGTCAGGCGGTCACTGTCTCCGATGACCAGCGAACTCGCCGCCGGCGGGAAACGCCGGCTGCAAACGCTCCTGGAACGGCTTTTGTCCCGGCCCGGCGCGACCGCGAACGCCAGCCCCGGCGAACGATAATGGGCGGCGTGGATAACAGCCACTACAGCCTTGTCATAGCGGCTGCCCAGGCCGCGGGACCGTGTCTTCCCGGCGGGGAGGCGGCATGGGGCCGGCGGGTGCACAGCCTGACCGTGGACCTGCACCTGATCGCGCAGCAGGCGAGGCAGGACATCGAGCGGCTGGAGTCAGCACGGACCTTCATCGCGTTCCTGGAGAAGGTCGAGATCGAGGAATCCAGTCGTCGCGGGCTGCTCACGTTGCGCCTGCCGTCGGGCGAGAGCGAGCCGATCCGCACCGAGCAGAAGGACACCGACCGCGGGCAGGCGCTGATCGAGCGGGCCCGCTCCCTGGAAGGGCGCTGGGTGCTGGTCTACCGGTACAACGAGCGGAAGACAGGGCAGCGGAACCAGTCGGTCCGGATGCTGGCGCACCTGATGGATCTCGGCGCTGACGGGGCCGTGCCCAACAACACGGCGAAGAAGATGGTGCTGCAAGAGGCGGGTGGCGACGTGGCGCGCGCACAGCAGGCGTGGACGGCTGCGGGCCTGCCGGGGACCGGCCCGGTCAGTGTCGGTCAGCTGGAGCAGGCGCGCGAGGCAGCGCGGGAAGCCGGGTAGCGGCAAAAGGAACGGAAGATGCCTTGCCGTCCTCGCCCCGTCTAGCCAAATCTGATAACAGCAAGAAGCGTGGAGCTGCCACCCGCACCGCCGGACCTGAACGCGCCCTTCTGGTCCGGGCCGAACCTGCACGATCCGAGCCGGACCGATCTGATTCGACCCGGACCACCAATCACCCGGGATATGTGACCCCGGCATTGGTTGGGTGGCGCTTCTTGCTGTTATCAGCATTGGCGGCTATTCTCCGGACATGGCAGAACCGGGGGAGCGCAGGTCAGCGCGCGACGCTATAGACGACTTCATCCGTCATCTGGCCGACGGCGAGTTCGCCGTCGGCACCCGGCGGATCCGCAGGCACTTCCTCAGTGAGTATCTGCATCATGCGCAGCAGGCTGCAGACTCCATCGATATCACGGTCAGCGAGCTGATGGACCCCGCCCGTGCCGACGCGTGGCTCTCCGATGCGGCCGGTGGCAAGACCCGCACCCGCAACACCCTCCGCGGTCCCGATGCCGCCGCCTACACCAACTCCATGCGCGTGCGCATCGACTCCTACAACGCCTTCGCCGAATTCCTCTGCCTGCCCGACCGCCTGGACAGCCAGCCGCCCGCCCGTGGCTTTCACCTAACCCCCGCCGATACTGAGCGCCTCCTTCACGACCTGACGGTCCGCAGGCCCGTTCACGCCAACGCCGCGACATCACTGCGCACCGCCGCCCTAGCAGCGGTCGTCGCCGACACTGGCCGGTCAGTCCCCGAGCTCGCCCGCCTCAACCTCAGCGCCCTGCATCTGGACGGCGAGGCACGTGTCGAACTCGCCGACGAATCCTGTCCGCTCGGCGGCGCGACCGTGCAGATCCTCACCCGGTGGCTCAGCGCCCGGGCGCTGATCATCGCCGAACTCGAGGGCAGCGACCCCGGCTACCTGTGGATCCCGACTAAGCCAGGGCGACCCCGAGGCGGTCGCCAGCCGGTTAAGCCCGGCCTCAGCCGGGCGGCCGTCCGCACCCTGCATGCCGC
>JBKQQQ010000865.1:0-3540 GCA_052144275.1 Streptosporangiaceae bacterium | reverse complement strand
CGTCACCGAGCAGCGAGGCCTCCAGCGCGGCGCCTCTGTGCTTCAGCGCGAGCTCGTCGCCGGGTTGCGGGCGACCACGGGTGATGCGGCGCAGCACGAAGCGGTTCATCTGGACCTCGCGTTCGGGAACGCTGCCCACCGTGTGCAGGCGCACCCGCCGGCCCGCGACGACGACCGCGTGCAGCACGCTGTCCACCGTGATGAGCTCGATCAGCGTGTTCGGGCCGAGCTCGTCGAAGACCTCGTCCAGGGCGAACTCGCCGTCCCCGGGCTTGTGGCTGCCGGGCAGCCTGCGCGTGCGGGCCTGGACCGCCGCCTCGAGCCGCCGCCGCTCGCGCTCCAGGGCGTTCCGGCGCGAGGCGGCCATCTCGGTCTCCCCGAGGAGCCGGCTCACGCCACGCAGCGCTTCCAGCTCGGCCGCCAGCGCCTTGTCTTCGCGAAGCGGCGTGCTCCGGCCGGCCAGCGCGGTCGCCCGCCATCGCTCGCTCCAGAACAGCAGCCGGCGGGCGTCGCCCCGCCTGAGCGCGTCGCGCTGGGCCAGCGTGGCGAGCTCGGCGCCATGTGCCGTGCCGTACGCGCGCAGCTCGGTGGCACCGAGCCGCATCTGGTGCTCTTCGAGGGCGTCGAGCCCGCGCGCGCAGGCGATGACGGTGGCCCGGGCGTTGTCGCGCGCGTCGGCCTGCAGTGCCCGGGCCAGCCAGGCCACGCTCCGGGGTAGCGGTGGCCCGCGGCGGCGTGGCCGCGCGGCGCGCTCCAGGTGCCGGTCGGCTTCGGGCATCTTCCCCCGGCTCAGGGCGATACGCCCGGCGAGCAGGTGCGCCTGCATCGCCTCGGGGGCACGGGATGCCTCGAGACGCGCGGCAACGTCCTCGGCGTACCGGAACAGCACAGCGGAATGCTCGCCGAGTGCGTATCTGGCCTCGGTGAGGACGAGGCTGGCGCGCGTCTCCCAGAGCTGCCGACCCTGGGCCCGGAACATCCGCCGCGCCTGAGCCGCCCGCTGTCTGGCGCCAGCCGGGTTGCCCGCGGCCAAAGCGGCCGTGGCTGCGGCGAGGAACAGCTCGGCGTTCCGGTAGGCTATGCCTCCCCCCGGAGGGATCCGGCTCAGCGCGTTGTCGGTCTCATGTGCCGCTTCTGCCGCCAGGCCAGCGGCCAGCAGCGTCAGGCAGCGGTCGACGGCGAGTTCGGGGATGTCCTCGCCGAGCGCCTGGTAGCGTCTTCCTGCCTGGTCGAGATAGGAAAGCACCCGGGGAAGGTCGCCGCGGGCTAGCGCCACCAGTCCGAGGTTATGCCGGGCATAGGCATATTCGAGGTCCTGCCCGTTGGCGGCGAACAACTCCTCGGCGCGGGCGAAATCCGCAGCTGCCCGCCCAGGCAGACCCAGCCCGAGAAAAACAAAGGCCCGTGCGGTCAGCGAGCGTGCCTCCCATAGCGTGTCGGCCGCCCGGCGGAAGTACGGCAGGGCGCGGCTCAAGTCCCGGTGCGCCTCGTGGAAGCGGCCCAAGTCCCACAGCGCCCTAGCACGGCGCATGAGCACCTGCCCAGTCAAGTCGCCGCGGGCGGCCGCCAGCGCCTGATCAAGCACGGCCAGGCCCTGGCGGCTGTGGCCAGCCCAGGCGAGCGCGACTCCGAGGGTCGCTTGCACGTCGGCCTCGCGCTCGGGCCGGCCTGACGCTCGACCGAGCCTCACTCCCTTCCGCAGCTCGGCGATCGCTTCTGGGAGGTCCCCGCGGTCGCGCAGCACGATCCCGATCGTCTGGCGAGCCAGCGAAGCGTCATACGCGCTGGGCCGACCGGCCAGCACCGAACGCGCGCCGAGGAGGGCGTCCTGCGGCCGGGAGAGAGCGAGCGGCAGAAGCTGGGCAGGGTCGGACGACAGGTTTCCTGTATCACGATCTGCCGACGTCACTCCGATAATGCTAGACAGTTCCCCACACCAAACAAAGGAAGTAGGGGTCCGGATGACGAGCGATAACGAGGGACAGGGCGAGCCGCAGAGCCGTCTCCACGCGCAGATCAGGCTGGTCTTGTCTGGCATTCCGGATGTCGTGGACGGCCTGGAAGGCGCAGCTGCTCACCGGCCCGACTGGGCCGAGCGCAACGAAGTCGATTACCTGCACCGGGAACGCACCCTGCTGGTCCGTGATGCCGACGTCGATCGTGTGACCCGTGTGGTGTCTGGCGCCCCCGTTGCGCACGACAACAACGTGCGCGGCCTGACCCGGCTGGAGTTCTCCGCGGACGAGCGCCGCAGCGTGGAGGAGGCCTGCGCCGACATCGACCGGGCCCTCGGCGAGGGGGTAGCGACACCGGATCACATACTCTACGTCTGCCCTATCGGCACCTGTCCGGCCACGGAGCCGGAGGTGGTCGCGAGCGACGCGGCGCCGGACCCGGGCGTGTCCGCGGAGGCATCCGACGGCGAGGGCGTGCTTATGGTGATTCCCGACAGCGGCCTGCTGCCCGGCGCGGCTGACGAGCACACGTGGCTGGCCGGGGTGGACGGCGAGAAGGAGAACCCGATCGGCGGCTACCCGCCTCGCATCCTTCCGTACGCGGGACACGGGACGTTCGTGGCCGGCGTCGCGCGAACCATGGCACCCAAGGCCGATGTCTGGGTGGACAGGACGTTCGCCAATTTCGGCGCGATCTTCGAGGCTGATCTGGTCAAGCAGGTGTCCGACGCGCTCAAGAGGGGCGCGGAGGTCATCTCGCTCTCGTTCGGCACCAACAGCCGTAATGACCTCCCGCTGCTGGGTTTCGAGGTAGTGGAAGAACGGCTGCGGAGCTATGCCGGATCGGTCCTGGTGGCGGCGGCGGGAAACGACTCATCCAGGCGCCCGTTCTGGCCAGCCGCCTATCCCTGGGCGGTCGGCGTAGGTTCTCTCGACGCTCACCGGCAGGGCAAGGCACCGTGGAGTAACTACGGACCCTGGGTAGACGTGTTCGCGCCTGGCCAGAACCTGGTCAACGCCTTCGCGAAGGGAGACTATCTCTGCACCGAGCCACCGGACATAGGCACGTGGCGAAAGTTCGACGGCATGGCCCAGTGGAGCGGGACGTCCTTCTCCACGCCGCTTGTCGCGGGGCTGATTGCGGCCCGCATGTCGAAGACCGGCGAGACCGGCCGGCAGGCCGCGGACGCGCTCCTGGCCCGGGCCCGGACCCAGGCCATGCACGGTGTCGGCCCGGTGATCTTCCCTGGACAGGCTTACTGAGGCCGCGGCGGCCCAGGATGTCCCAGCCGATCGGCGCCCGCCACCGCGGCGGCCGCACCGCCGGCGATCGCCGCACCGAACGACACGAGCAGTTTCGTCCGGGCCGACACGGAGTCGCGGGAGATGTCTCGGCGATCTGCGGGTCCGGGTGGCTCTGCCGGTTCAGGTGACATGACAATCAGGATGGCAGTTCACTGCGCTCAACGCGCGATCGGCGCGCCTTCAGCAAAGCGCGCCGGGGCGCCAGCCGTCGGCTGGTGCCCCGGCGCGGAGCTGGATGGTCAGATGGGCTGGACGCTGTCCGCCTGGGGGCCCTTGGCGC
>JBKQQQ010000864.1:0-5132 GCA_052144275.1 Streptosporangiaceae bacterium | reverse complement strand
AAAAATCTTTCGTCTCAGGGAACGGCAGTAAGAAGCCAGGATGCGCTCCGGGTTGCCCGTCGTCGGGCGTGGCCGCCGGTCATTAGACCACCCCAGCCCACTCATCTCCGCGGTGTGCACCCACCCGGGCGAGATTAGATCCTCTTCCTGCCTGAGCATCTCGACAAGGACGAGCCGACGATCCCTGGGGACCTATCATCGGCTCATGTGGCCGAAAGGTTGCGCGCCACGATGGTGGCGGTCCGCGGGCGGCCCGGATAGTGCTGCGACCGGTCCCGCGATCACCACCCTGAGGGTGGCGGCTACCCGGACGGCGTCCATCATCCGGTGCGTCGGCATGGTAACCGTAGCGGTGCAGGTGATCATCTGGCACTCGTTCTACCTGACCGCCCCGTGGCGCCTCGCGGGTCCGGTCGTGGCGGTGGCGTGGGGGAGCGCGGCGGTGCTGTACCTGCTGCGACGCTGGCCGGTGTGGCAGCTCGCTGCCGTCGACTCCGGGGTCTACGTCGTGCTCGCGCTCTGCGCCCGGTGGTGCTTGCCCACGGTGATGCGCGGCGACAGCTCCAACTGGCTGTACATCGTGCTCGTCGGGCAGCTTGTCGCGCCCGCGTGGTTCGCGCGCACCACGATGCTGGCCGTGCTGGCGCTCGCGTCGGGGGCGGCGTACTGGGCTGGCGCGGCACTGACTCCGCCGGCCGGTTCCGGCTCACCGACCTCGCCCGCCACAGCCGTGATGTTGCTGCTGGCCATCGTGTCGGCCGCCTGGTTCGGACGCCGGATGCTCCACCGCCGGGCCGTCGAGGCCGACGCCGCACTCGAGCGGGCGGACCAGGATTCCCGCGAGCAGTACGTCGTCTTGTCCAGGCAAACCGAGCGCCGTGAGCATGAGCGATTGCTCCACGACACCGTGCTCAACACGCTTACCGCCCTGGCGCGGGCCCACGGTAGCGCGACCGAGGTGGTGAGCCGCTGCAGGGACGACGTCAAGCTGATCGAACGAGTGCTCGGAGATCCTGAAGATACGGCCGGGCCCGCCTGGCAGCGATATGACGGCATGCTCACGAGGATCAAGGCGGTCGCCAGCCAGATGCGCTCCCGCGGCCTGGATGTGCATGTCGAGATCACGGACAGCGTCGAGGTCACGGACGGCTCGGTACCGACACGAGTTGCCCGGGCGATGGCGCAGGCCGTCCGGGAAGCGCTGGTGAACGTGGCCGGCCACGCCGGAACCAGCGAGGCCTGGATCGAGGTCAGCCAGCCAGCGGACGGCGGCCTTCAGGTCACCGTGCGGGACGCGGGAGCCGGCTTCGACCCGGACCGCGTCGGCCCGGGCCGGCTGGGCGTGCGGCGATCGATCATTGAGCGCCTCGCTGACCAGGGCGGCCAGGTCTCGGTCACGTCGGCGCCCGGCGAGGGCACCGTGGTGAGCCTGCGATGGCCGGCCCCGCCGCATCCGGCGGACGGTGCCATCGCGGGCAGTGCCGTCGCGGGCAGTGCCGTCGCGGGCAGGGCCTCCGGCTGGGGTGGCGCGCCGTGGTGAGCCGGGACGGGGTGGTAGAGGCCGCGTATGAGTCCGAGCTACCGCGCGTGCTGGGCATGCTGGCAGCGATCTGGCAGCTCACCCTCCTCGTCCAGGTACTGAGTTACCTCCGCGAATATCGCGAGCCGGCGGTGCCGGTCCTGGTGTGGCTCGGCCTCGTCGCGGCCGCGATATGGCTGGTTCCGCGGACCCGGGCCGGCGACCTCACCGGCCGGGAGGCGGCCTTCGCGATAGCGATCGCGGTCACGGCGGTGTCCCTATGCGGCTGGGCAGACCGGGTGCCGGGCGCCGTCGGGTCGGTGGAGTGGTCCGTCTTCGGTACGAGCTGGCTGCTCGCGCTGGTGGCGGTGTCCCGTCCCGCCTGGGAATGGGTGTCCGGTGCGCTGGCCGTCTTCGGTGCTCACTTCGTCTTCTCCGGCCACGTGCTGGGCACCGTCACGCTGGGCCTGACCCGGCTGACGGCGAGCGTGTACGCGCTCGCGGTGATCCTGATCATCTTCGCCGCGATCCGGCCGACCGTCCGCGCCCAGGCCGCGATCGCGGTGCGCCGCGCGACCCTGGCGAGCCGGTCAGCAGCGGAACGCGCCGCGGTCGCCGCCATCCGCGAGGACCGCCAGGAGAGGCTGGCGCTGCTGGAAATGGAGGCCCTCCCCCTGCTCCGCGGCATCGCCGACGGGACGCTTGACCCGGCCGACAGCGCCATCAGGGAACGCTGCGCACGGCATGCTGCGACGCTGCGGCGCTCCCTCACCGACCGGGCGCGAAACGGTCCGGGAGGGATCATGCCGACGCTGGAACCGGCACTACACGCCGCGAGCGCGCGGGGCCTGCTCGTGGACGTTCAAATGGTCGGCGACCCCGGGGAGACCGGGCCCGCGGTAGCTGCCGCTACCCTCGCGGTGGTCGAGAATGTCATCAGCGCGCTGCCGCCGCATCCGGTGACGCTGACAGTCCTCGCGGCTGCCGACGACGTGGAGCTGTACGTGACCTTCAGCGAGCCCCCGCGGACCGCCCTCGACCTGAAGCGGGCGGGGCAGAACACCCCGGAGGCGGCGGGCTGGCGTGCCGCCGTGAATGTCGACGAGACTGGTGCAGGATGCCTGGAGCTCTGCTGGCGGAAGGGGCAGGCAGGATGACCGGCGCTATCGACATCGCGGCGGTGGACGACCACCCCATCATCCTCGACGGCGTCGCCGCCTGGGTCATGGCCGCCGAGAGCGGCATCCGGGTTATCGCCACTGCCGCCACCGTCGCTGCCCTTCTCGCCGGACCAGGACGCCATGCGCACGTGGTCCTCCTGGATCTGGACCTAGCCGACGGGACCACGGCCGATCGCAACGTCGCCGCGATCCTTGAGGCCGGCCCGGCCGTGCTGGTGCTTTCGGTCTCCGACAAGCCGGCCGCCGTCCGGGCGGCGATGCGCGCCGGGGCGCTCGGCTACGTCCTGAAGAACGAGCCGACCGCCCGGATACGAGCGGCCATCAAGGCCGTCGCGACGGGAAACGCGTGGATCTCGCCTCACCTCGCGTACATCTTTGCCACCGACGACGCTGCTGACCGGCCGGTTCTGAGCCAACAAGAGACGCGTGCCCTGCAGCTTTACGCCACAGGCATGCCGATGAAGTCGGTGGCCAGGAAGATGACGATCAGCGAGGAAACCGCGAAGCAATATCTCGGCCGCGTGCGGGTAAAATATTCACGTGCAGGCCGTGCAGCGCCAACGAAATTGGAGCTGTACTATCGAGCCGTCGAGGACGGGCACGTCCCCCCACTCCCTTAACCACGATCCCCCCCCGTGGCGACGGAGACAGGATGTACCCGTCCTCGACCCTCAATTTCTCACCTGCGTAATTATCTTTGAGAGTGTCTGGTCGTGTCATGACCCCTATTTGGGGGTCAGACCCGCGCAAAGTGCGCTGCCAGGCATGGTGAGCAGCCATTATCCGCCGGGCAGCCGTCTGCGTCCGGGAAAAATCCGGCACGGCCATCACCCGGCGATCGGCAATGGTGCGCGACTAAGTCGATCATCCGGGCGCCAAGGCGTGCCGTTCACCGGCGTTGCTGGCCCTCGTAACGCCCGCTAGGCCAGCCGGGCAGCGATGCCGTCGAGCACGCAGTCCAGGCCGAACTGGAAACGCTCGTCCCTGGTGTTCGGGTCGTCCGGGTCGATGCCGGATTCCATCAACCGGGTGATCCGCGGGTAGCGGCCGGAGGCCTCGAACCACTTGCGGTAGCGCTCATGCTCGGCCCGGATCTCCTCCTCGGTCAGGTTCGCCTCGGCACGCTCCTGCTCGCGCTGGAAGCGTATTTCTTGCGCCTCGCGCATCACCGCACCTATCACGTAGGTGGCGACCGTCATGAAGATACCCATGACCAGGCGGGCATCGTCGACCCCCGTCCCGTCGAGCAGGCCCAGCAGGCGCTCTAGGTTCCGCACATCGTTCGGCCCGGAGGGAGGCCTGGTGCCGATGAAATCCATGGCCCACCGATGCCGGCTTAGCGCCGCCCTGGTCCGGTGGGCGAAAGCGGTGAGGTCAGCTCGCCAGTCGCCCGAAGGCTCAGGCACCTCGATCTCCGCCTCGATCGAATCCAGCATCAAGTCGAGCAGCTCTTCCTTGGACCCGACGTACCAGTACAGGGACATCGCGCCCGCGTGGAGCTCCCGCGCGATGCGCCGCATGCTGATCGCGTCCGGTCCCTCGGCGTCGGCCACGGCGGTCGCGGTCCTGACGATCTCGTCCCGCGATAGCCCGCGGTCGCGGCGGGGCGGCTCTGCTCCCCCCTCCCGGTGCCGCTGAACGTGGCCGGCGATCCGCCGGTCGTGCGCCTCCTCACCGGCCGCCCGGCCCGAGCGCGGATACTGGCGCGGATACCGGAAGAACGGCCATGGCTCCTCGTCGTACTCGTCCATGCTTGTTCCTTCCGCCGCCCGCGTCTGCCCGGGGACCGGCGCAGCCGGTCTCGCCTTGATCCGGCGGGGTCCAGGTCAACGACGTGACGATTGAGCGCGCGTCGCTCGATGACGTGTTCCTCTCGCTCACCGGTCACGTCGGCAGCACCGAAGACGACAGGGATGCCGAGGACGAGCTGGAAGGGAGTGCGGTGGCATGAGCGTCATCACGGCCGGACTCGTTCCCGAAAGGGACGTGACCTACGGGCGCGGCGCGGTGTCTCACTTCGTCACCGACGTGCGGGTGCTGACCAAGCGCAGCATCGCCCGGATCAGGCGGGAGCCCGAGACGCTCGCCGACGTCACCTTCATGCCGGTCATCTTCATCTTGATGTTCGCCTACGTGTTCGGCGGCGCGATCCTCCTGCCCGGCGGCGGGAACTACCACGAGTACCTGATCGGCGGGATGGGCCTGGCCCAGACCGCGCCCGGCGTCGCCGTCGCGCTCGTCACCGACATGTCCACCGGGCTGATGGACAGGTTCCGGTCGCTGCCGATGTCACGCTGGGCGGTGCTGGTAGCGCGGTCGATCGCGGAGTTGCTCACCCAGATGATCAGCGCGGTCGTGGTGGTCTGCGTCGGCCTGGCCATCGGCTGGCGGGTACACACCGGCGCCGCCGACGTGGCCGAGGCGTTCGCGCT
>JBKQQQ010000863.1:0-9851 GCA_052144275.1 Streptosporangiaceae bacterium | reverse complement strand
GGCGTGCCCGCCGGACCGCGACCCGGAGAGCGCCCCCACCAACCACTCCGCGCTGGCGCTCTTCGACGACGCGGCGCTGGCCGAGGGCACCGCCCTGTACGCCGAGCTAGCCCTGCGCCGCCTGGCGCAGGGCTGACCCGCTGACCGCAGCACCAGCCACAGGAGACTCCCTGGCACCCCGGGCGGACTAGGCAACCGAGGCGTGTGGGCCCCCGGCCCCGATAGACGGGGCCGGGGGCCCACGCACCCCGAGGTTGAGGCGGCCGAGCGACGGGAGTTGCCGGCTAGGCGGGGTTACAGCGAGGCGACGTCGGCTTGCTTGGCGCGGACGGCCTCGGCGGCGGTGCGCAGGCCGGTTAGTTCGGCCTCGGTCAGGTCGCGCTCGACCACCCGGCGGATGCCGGTCGCGCCGATCTCGCCCTCCACCCCCAGGTAGACCCCGGAGATCCCGTACTGGCCGTCCACCCACGCGCACACCGGCATGACCGCGCCCGAGTCCTCCGCCACCGCGCGGGCCATCCGGGCCGCGGCGGCCGACGGGGCGTAGTACGCCGAGCCGGTCTTCAGCAGCGCGACGATCTCGCCGCCGCCGTTCCTGGTCCGGTTGACCAGCGCCTCGACGTCCTCGGCGGGCAGCAGGCTGGCCAGCGGCTGGCCGTTCACCGTGCAGGCCGAGGGCACCGGCACCATCGTGTCGCCGTGCGAGCCGAGCGTCAGCGTCCGCACCGCCCCGACCGGCACCGCCAGCTTCTCGGCCACGAAGTAGCTGAACCTGGCGGTGTCCAGCATGCCCGCCTGGCCCATGACCCGGTGCGACGGGAAGCCGGACACCTTGGCGGCCAGTGCGGTCATCTCGTCCAGCGGGTTGGACACCACGATCAGGACCGCCTCGGGCGCGTACTTGGCGACGTTCTCCACCACGTTCCTGACGATCTTGGCGTTGACCTCGATCAGGTCCATCCGGCTCATGCCGGGCTTGCGCGCCAGCCCCGCGGTGACGACCACGATGCCCGAGCCGGCGATCACCTCGTAGCCCTCGCCCGCCTGGCCGGTGGTCTGGCCGGTCACCTTGGTCTCGAACCCCTCGACCGGCCGCGACTGGTTCATGTCCAGGGCCAGCCCCTCCGGCTTGCCCTCGATGATGTCGGTGAGCACGACCTCATCGAAGATGTCGTACTCGGCCAGCCGCTGCGCCGTGGTGGAGCCGTAAAAGCCCGCGCCGACGACGGTTACTTTCCCCCGCCGGGGGGTTAGGGGGGGCTGACCCCCCTGGCTAGTACTGCGTGACATGTTTTCCGGAACTCCTTCGCCGTGAACGCTTGTCAGCGGACCGAGGCAAGCACCACGGCCCGTTCGGGATAAATGGCTTTTGATTGTTACGAGCCCATGGCCTTGCGCAGGTTGCTGTCCAGCGCCGCGAGGAATTCCTGAGTGGTCAGGAACGGGGTGTCGTGGCCGACAAGCAAGGCGAGGTCCTTGGTCATCGCGCCGCCCTCGATGGTCTGCACGCAGACCTCCTCCAGCGTGCGGGCGAACCCGGTGACCTCGGGCGTGCCGTCGAGCTTGCCGCGGTGGGCCAGGCCCCGGGTCCAGGCGAAGATCGACGCGACCGGGTTGGTCGACGTGGGCTTGCCCTGCTGGTGCTGGCGGTAGTGCCGGGTGACGGTGCCGTGGGCGGCTTCGGCCTCGACCGTGCGGCCGTCCGGCGTCATCAGCACGCTGGTCATCAGGCCGAGCGAGCCGTAGCCCTGGGCCACCACGTCGGACTGCACGTCGCCGTCGTAATTCTTAAGGGCCCAGACGATGCCGCCCTCCCACTTGAGCACCTGCGCGACCATGTCGTCGATCAGCCGGTGCTCATAAGTAATCCCGGCCGCCTCGAATTCGGCCTTGAATTCGGACTCGAAGGTCTCCGCGAAGATGTCCTTGAACCGCCCGTCGTAGGCCTTGAGGATCGTGTTCTTAGTGGACAGGTAGAGCGGGAACTTGCGGTCCAGGGCGTAGCGCATCGTGGCCCGGGAGAAATCGCGGATCGAGTCGTCGAAGTTGTACATCGCCATGGCAACGCCGCCGCCGGTGAACCGGGCGACTTCCATCTCGATGGGCTGCACGCCTTGACCGGCACTGTCTCCGTCGGGAACGTAGGTGATCGTCACCGTGCCCGGGCCGGGTACCACGAAGTCGCTGGCCTTGTACTGGTCGGCGTGCGCGTGCCGGCCGATGATGATGGGCTTGGTCCAGCTCGGCACCAGCCGGGGAATGGTCGAGATCACGATCGGCTCGCGGAAGATGACGCCGCCCAGGATGTTGCGGATGGTGCCGTTCGGCGAGCGCCACATTTTCTTCAGGCCGAATTCGGTGACCCGGGCTTCGTCCGGCGTGATCGTGGCGCATTTCACCCCGACGCCATGCCTTTTGATCGCGTTCGCCGCCTCGATCGTCACCCGGTCGTCGGTCTCGTCGCGATGCTGCACGGACAGGTCGTAATATTCGAGCTCGATATCCAGGTAGGGCAGTATCAGCTGGTCCTTGATGGACTGCCAGATGATGCGCGTCATCTCGTCACCGTCGAGTTCGACGACGGGGTTCGCTACCTTGATCTTGGACATGGTCTTCTCAGGTTCCCTTCATCGGTTTGCTGCTTATGGCAGCATCAGCGCGACCGCAAGTACCGCGGCGCCGAACACAGCGAACGCCACCACGTCGGAGGCTTTTCGCCGGGTCGACAGCAAGCCCGCATAGCGCGGCGGCAAGATCAGCCGGGCCAGCCCCGCGACGAGCAGCGAGCAGCCCACCAGCGCAGCTCCCCAGCCCACGTACCGCGAGCCCTGCCAGGCGACGAACATGCCGAGCGCGACGCCCGCCAGCACGATCAGGTAGGGCAGCCAGGCCAGCCCATCGTTGCGGCCCCTGACCGGGTTACGGCCCCTGACCGGGTTACGGTCCCTGGCCGGGTTACGGTCCCTGGCCGGGCGGGGTTCCCGGGAGCGGGCGGCCCGGTGGCCGGCCGCGGGCCTGTGCCCGTCGGGCGCGTTGGGCCGGGGCCCGTCGGGCGCGCTGGCTCGGGGCGCGCTGGGCCGGAGCGCGTTGGGCGGGGGCGCGTTGGGCCGGAGCGCGTTGGCTCGGGGCCGGGCGGCGGGCGGGGCGTCATGGTGGACGGGCGGCGGTGGCGCGACGGCAGCCAGTGGTGGCGCAGCGTTACCCATCGGCGCCAATCCCCTGCCCGAGCCAGCGTTCGCCGGCCTATTCGCCATGCATGTGCCTCCCGGCTTTCCGCTGCGAAGTTTACCGGTGCCGGGCCCGGTCGTTGCCACGGCGTACCGCGTATCGACATGTAATCTCACGGTAGGACTCGTGACACGGGGGTAACCCAGTGGTAAGACCTTACTCACGGCTCCGATAGAAGGGGGGGTCCGCGGTGGAGACACCGTTCCTCCGCATCGAGGAAAGCGGCGAAGTCTTTCCGCTGCGCGACGTGGTGACAACCGTTGGCCGCGGCCAGGGCGTCGACATCCGCCTGGACGATCCGAGCGTTTCCCGGCTGCACGCCGAACTCATCCGCCGCGGTCCCTATGTCTACGTCGTCGACCTGGGTTTATCACGGAACGGAACCAGGGTTAACGGGCGACCCATCGCGCGACGCGTCCTTGACGAGGGCGACGTGCTCAGTTTCGGCGCGGCCCGCTGCCGGATCGGCGGGATCCAGCAGGAAGAGATCACCGCGGAGGCCGAGCTACGCCGTTCGGCCGTGCCTGAGCTCACCCGCCGTGAGCTTGACGTGCTGACCTCGCTGTGCCAGCCTGCGCTGTCCGACGAGGCCTTCGCCACCCCCGCCACGGCGCACGATATCGCCGCTGACCTGGTGGTGACCGAGGCGGCGGTCAAGCAGCACCTGCTCAGGCTTTACCAGAAGTTCCGGATCCCCGAGGGCCCGAACCGGCGCACCCGGCTGGCCAACGAGGTCGTCGCGCTCGGCCTGGTCAAGCCGATGCCGCTGAAGCCGGCGCCGCCGGCCGAGGCCGGCGATCAGTTAAAGGTGCGTGTACTGGAGCAGCCAGTGCGAGGCCGACGTGATCAGGCTGTGCAGGCCGGGTAGGTGCCCGGAGATGGGCAGAGCTATCGCGGGCCAGTAGTACGGAGTCTGCGACGAGGCGAACATGACGGCGGCGATCGCGAGCGCCCACACGGCGAGCGCGGTCGCCGCTGCCGACGCCGGTGTCCGCGCCACGGCGCCGGCCATCCGGTTCAGCTGCCGCCGCGGCCGGCCCGAGCCCGGGCCGAGGCCGTACCAGGCCACCACGGCCGCGGCCGCGTACGCTCCGGCCCGCGGCATGTTCATGCTGTGCGTGAACACGACCGCGAGACCGTAGGCGGCCGCGCCGACGATGACCGCGAGCGGGGCCATCAGGACCTCGGTGAGTAGCGCCCTGGCCACCGCCAGCGGCGCCGTGACCAGCACGACCAGCAGGTCGCTGGCCTGCGGCCCGCGTACCGACCTGCGTACCGCCAGCTTGCTCTGGGCCCGGTCCGCGGCCCGGAGCAGGGTGATCACGGCCAGCGAGGCGAGCAACCCGGCCACGGGCAGCACCACGGTCAGCGCCACGGCCGCGACCATGAGAGCGAGGCCGGCCATGGTGTTCGGGCGTGACTGGGGGCGTGACTGGGGGCGCGGACCGGGCACGGCGGGCTTGGGGCCTTGGGGCCCCCAAGGGCCGGCCTGGTCCTGGTAGTCCGCGGCAGAGGGCGGCCAGGCTGGAGACGGCTTCTGTTTCCGGGATCTCCGGGATGGCGCCGGCCCGTAGCTGACGGGCGGCAGCAGGTCGGCGACGTCCTGGGCTGCCTGCTTGGGTGCCTTGGGCGCCACGGGTGCCGACGGGGCAGGCGCGTAAGGCCCCAGGGGCGCGTACGGCCCGGGGGGAGCCTGGGACTCGCCGGGAGCCCGGGACTCGCCGGGAGCCCGGGAGTCGCCCGGTGTCCCGGTCAGCGGGAACGGCGAGCCGGTGTAGGTGACCGTCGGGGACGGTCCCGCCGACATGTCGAGCACGCTGGCCTGGGCACTGAGCCAGCTGGCCGACGGGCGGTGCGAGGGGTCCCTGGCCAGCGCCGCGGAGATCAGCGGCACGAGCGGCGCGGGGACGCCGGTCAGGTCGGCGCGGCCCGAGACGATGCGATAGAAGATCGTCTCGTAGGAGCCGCCGCCGAACGGCAGGTGCCCGGTCGCCGCGAACGCCATCGTCGAGCCCCAGGAGTGCACGTCGGAGGCGGGGCTGCTCGGCTGGCCCTCGATCACCTCGGGGGCAAGGTACCCGGGCGTGCCCATCACCAGCCCCGTCTGGGTCAGCCGGGTGGCATCGCCGGCCTGGGCGATGCCGAAGTCGATCACGATGGGCCGGTCGTCGGTGAGCATCACGTTGCCCGGCTTCAGGTCGCGGTGCACCACGCCCGCCGCGTGGATCGCGGCCAGGGCCTCGGCCATGCCGCAGGCCAGCCTGCGCAGTCCCTGGCCGGACAGCGGGCCGCGGCCGCGCACCATCTCCTCCAGCGTGGGCCCGGCCACGAAGCGCGTGACGATGTACGGGTATTCGCCGGTCACGTCGGCGTCCAGGACCTCGGCGACGTACGGGCTGCGGACCCGGCGCATCGTCTCGACCTCGCGGGCCAGCCGCCGGCGCGCGTTGGCCCCCTCGGTGCCGGCCGGATGGAGCACCTTGACCGCCACCGGGCGGCCTTCCGGATCGCGGGCGAGGTGCACTACCCCCATGCCGCCTTCCCCGAGGCGGTCCTGAAGGCGGTACGGGCCGAGAGTCCTCGGCAGGTTGTCCGTCGCAGGCATCGCGGATTCCAGAGTACGAAACAGATCGCGTGTTGTGGAGCAAACGAGATGTTGCCTATCGGTAACGGCTCGGACGCCGGCCGGATCGGGCCTGGGCGGACGGGCCGGAACCAGCGGCGGGCAGACCACGACCGGGGGCGGGCGGACCACGGCTAGGGGGCGGGCAGAGCGCAGCCAGGGGAGGGCAGGCCGCAGCCAGGGCGGGGCGCATTAGAATCACGAGCATCTCTACCTGTTGGGGCTGACCGATGACTGAGCATGATGACGCGCTCTCGCTGGACATGGTGACCGCTGCGCTGCGCGCCGACAGCACCGACGTGGCGATCTACGCTCGCGTGCTGGCCCAGTCCCTGGGTGAGGCGTTGCCCGGCGACTGCGTGACGGTGGAGCGGGACCGTACCATGTCCGACCGGATGCGCGGCCGCCCCGGCGAGATCTCCAAGATTGTGGCCCGGCTCGGCGAACTGCAGATGACGCTGGCCGTGAGCAACGGCCAGCCGGTCGCCGAGATCTGCCGCGCGGTGCGCGGCGTGGTGCTGTCCCGGCAGACCGTGCCGATCGGGGAATGGGCCACGACGCTGGCCGGCGCGCTGGTCAGCTACGCCAAGCAGAACGCCCAGGCCGCCCAGGCTCTCCGCAAGCTAGTCGCCGGAAGCTGAGCGCAGGGTCGCCGACCGCGGAGCCCGCGGGTTGCGCATGGATGTGGCAGCCTGCCTGAAAGAGCGGGTAGAGCGCCGCATCCATGCGGTTCAGCGGCCGGTGAAGGTGGCTTTGCCCGGGCCGTTTTCCAGGAAGCTGCGCATGCCGACCCGCTGGTCCTCGGTGCCGAACAGGGCGGCGAACTGCACCCGCTCAATCTCCAGGCCGGTGGCCAGGTCCACGTCGAGGCCGTGGTCGATGGCCTGCTTGGCCGCGCGCAGCGCGAGGGCGGGACCGGCCGCGTACCGCTTCACCATGTCCTGCGCCGCCTGGTAGACCGAATCATCCGGCGCCACCAGGTCGACCAGGCCGATCGCGTGCGCTTCGGCGGCCTTGAGCATCCGGCCGCTGAACACGATGTCCTTGGCCCTGGCCGGGCCGACCAGGCGGGGCAGCCGCTGCGTCCCGCCGGCTCCGGGAATGATGCCGAGCAGGATCTCGGGCTGGCCGAGGCGGGCGCCCTCGCCCGCGACCCGGAAGTCCGCGGCCAGCGCGAGCTCGAGCCCGCCGCCCAGGGCGTAGCCGGTGATCGCGGCCACCACCGGCTTGGGAATGCCCGCGATCAGCCCCATGGCCGCCTGCAGCCGACCCGAGCGGACGGCCATCTCGGGGTAGCTCGCCTCGGCCATCTGCTTGACGTCGGCGCCGCCCGCGAAGACCTTCTCGCCGCCGTAGATGATCACTGCGCGGATCTCGTCCGATTCCGAGGCCACCCGGGCGGCGTCCGCGAGCTCACCGGTCAGCTGGTCGTTCAGCGCGTTGACCGGCGGCCGGCTCAGCAAGATCGTGCCGATGCCGTCCGCGATCTCCAGCTTGATGAACTCACCCATGACTAACTGACCCCTTCCTGGCCGAGGCTGATTACGGACCAAGGCTAGATGACGGACCGAGGCTGATTACGGACCAAGGCTAGGTGATGGACCGAGGCTAGGTGACGGACCGAGGCTGATTACGGACCAAGGCTAGATGACCGACCGAGGCTGATGGCGGCTGGGACTCAGCGCAGGTCGCCATTGGTCATGCCGGCCGGCGCCTGCGGGTACGTCACCAGCCCGAGTTCGGCGCGGCTGTCGAGCAGCGGATGGTTCGGCAGCACCCGCACCGTGTACCCGAACGGTCCGGGCTGGTCGAGTGGCACCTCACCAGAATACCGCACCAGGCCGTTAGCCGCCCCGGGCGGGCCGGCTGCTCCGGGCGGGCCGGCTGCCCCGGCTGCCCCGGCCGGACCGGCTGCCTCGGCCGCAGCGCCGACCGCGACGGGGGAATACTCCTCGGCCGCCAGCGGGGCGTAGGCCGGCGAGACGATCTCGTCGGCGTCGTCGGGCCGCCCGTACACCACTTCCACCATCACGTCGTCCGGGGTGAGCGTGCCGAGCGCCACCGAGACCCGCACGGTCATCGCCGACCCCAGGGCCTGGCCGTCGGCCTTGGTCTCCACGTGCTCGATCCGCACCTGAGGCCAGGCCTGCACCACGCGATGCTTCCAGGCCGCCAGCTCCCGCGCGGGCCCGAAGCCTCCGTCGGCGTCGGCCAGGTTACGGGAAGCCACCGCGGCCGGCACGTACAGCGACAACACGTACTCCTGGACCATCCGCTCGGCCCGCACCTTCGGCGCCAGCGAGCGGAACGTGTGCCTGATCCGCTCGACCCAGCCCTGCGGGATCCCCTCGGCGTCCCGCTCGTAGAACAGCGGCGCCACCGACTTGCCCAGGAGCTCGTACAACGCCGTGGCCTCGAGCTCGTCGCGCCGCACGGGGTCGGATACGCCGTCCGCGGACGGTATCTCCCAGCCGTTCCCGCCGTCGTACCACTCGTCCCACCAGCCGTCCCGCACCGAGACGTTGAGCCCGCCGTTCAGCGCGGACTTCATGCCCGAGGTGCCGCAGGCCTCGAGCGGCCGCAGCGGGTTGTTCAGCCACACGTCGCAGCCCTGCACCAGGGCGTGCGCCATGGCCATGTCGTAGTCGGGCAGGAACACGATCCGGCGCCGCACGTCCGGGGAGTCGCTGAACCGGACCATCTGCTGGATCAGGCCCTTGCCGCCCTCGTCGGCGGGATGGGCCTTGCCCGCGACCACGATCTGCAGCGGCTGCGACGGGTCGTTCAGCAGCTGGCTGAGCTGGGCGGGATCGTTCAGCATCAGCGTCAGCCGCTTGTAGGAGGGAACCCGCCGGGCGAACCCGATCGTCAGCACGTTCTCGTCGAGCACGTCGTCGATCCAGGTCAGCTCGGCATCCGACGCGCCGCGCTGCCGCCAGGAGGCGCGCAGCCTGCGCCGGGTCTCCGCCACCAGCCGCGCGCGCAGCACGTGCCTGGCCTCCCACAGCTCGCCGGCCGGCGCGGCCGCGGCCCGTCCCCAGTCCCAGCCGCTCGCCTCCCCCGGCACGGTGCCGGTCAGGAACAAGATCTCCGGCGCCACCCAGGTGGGGGTGTGCACGCCGTTGGTGACCGAACCGATGGGCACCTCGCGGGTGTCGAAGCCCGGCCACAGGCCGGCGAACATCTCCCGGCTCACCTGGCCGTGCAGCAGCGAGACGCCGTTGACCCGCTGAGCCAGCCGCATGCCCATCACGGCCATGTTGAACACGTCGGGGTCGCCGCCCGGGTAGGTCTCCGCGCCGAGCGCGAGCACCCGGTCGATGGGCAGCAGCGGGTCGTCGGTGAAATGCTCCCGCACCAGGCTGCGCTCGAACCTGTCGATGCCCGCGGCGACCGGCGTGTGGGTGGTGAACACGGTGCCCGCCCGGCAGACTTCGATGGCCTCGTCGAAGGTCAGCCCCTGCTCGACGTACTCCCGGATCCGCTCCAGGCCGAGAAAGCCGGCGTGCCCCTCGTTGGTGTGGAACACCTCGGGCGAGGGATACCCGCGCAGGGCGCAGAACGCGCGGACCGC
Source organism: Streptosporangiaceae bacterium (assembly GCA_052144275.1). GTDB lineage: Bacteria > Actinomycetota > Actinomycetes > Streptosporangiales > Streptosporangiaceae > Palsa-504. The sequence goes on along the minus strand of JBKQQQ010000863.1, from coordinate 426 downwards.
GCGCACCCCGCCCACGCCGAGCAGCAGTTCCTGGCGGAGCCGGTGGTCGCTGCCGCCGCCGTACAGCCGGTCGGTGACCTCGTGCAGGTCGGCCTCGTTCTCTTCCACGTAGGAGTCGAGCAGCAGCAGCGGCACCCGGCCGACCTGGACCACCCAGACCTGGGCCGATAGCTGCCTGCCCTCGGTCAGGCCGACCGTGACGCGCACCGGCGCGCCGGCGGCGTCGCGGAGCACCTCGAGCGGGAGCCCGTTCGGGTCGTCGGACGGGTACCGCTCGGCCTGCCAGCCGTCCGCGGACAGCGACTGGGTGAAGTATCCGTGCCGGTACAGCAGGCCGACCGCGATCAGCGGCACGCCGTGGTCGCTCGCCGACTTCAGGTGGTCCCCGGCCAGGATGCCCAGGCCGCCCGAATACTGCGGCAGCGC
>JBKQQQ010000862.1:0-3497 GCA_052144275.1 Streptosporangiaceae bacterium | reverse complement strand
GGGCCTGGGCCTCGGCCTGGCTGAGCGGGGCCGCGGTCCCGGCGAGGAGCTCACCGGGGCTGGCGGTTCCCGGCCCTGCGACCCAGACGTGCTGCAGTACGTTCTCCAGGTCTGAATGGGAAAGGTGGACGTAGTGTTCCGCCATCCGGTCGCTGACATGGCCGAGATACCTGCGGATGTGGGTCAGGGTCGCGCCATGACGGAGCAGGCTGGTGGCCAGGGTGTGCCTGGCCTGGTGCGGGACGAAATGGCCGAGGTCCATGGCGTCCACCCAGGGCCGGAACCGGCTGTAGAACCACTGGTGAGTGAGCGGCACCGTTCCGTCGTTGCTGCGGTAGGTCGTGGGGAACAACGCGAGCTGGGAGCGTTGCGCGCCGGCCGGCCGGTAGCCGTAGCGGGCGGTGAACCGGTCCAGGGTCTTGCGCTGGCGTTCGGCGAGAACATCGTAGAGACGCTCGGGGATCCGGATCGCGGCATCGTAGTTGCCGACCTTGGTCTGGTCGTGCCAGAACATCGCCAGCCCGCCGTAACGGCCGATGCAGTCCCACCGCACCTTGATGACCTCGCCGATCCGGCGGCCGGTGGTGACAGTGGTCTCCCAGATGTCACGGGCCCCGTTGTCGCTGGGGTCATAGGCGGCGGCCAGCTCTGCGAGGCTGGCTTCGGCTGCCAGCGCCCGGGCGACCTCGTCGGGGAAGGGCCGGCGTGCGGTCCTGCCCGTGGTGGCGCCGGCGGCGGGGAGCGCGGTGATGAACTCCCTGTCCAGGCCCAGTTTGTCGGCGACGCCGGTGTCCAGCGCGTCGCGCAGCAGCTTGCGGATCGCGTTGAACACCACCGACCGGGTGGTCACGGTCACTATGCCCGCGGCCCCGCCCGGCCGTCTGACCGCCAGCGATTCCTGGCCCTCGCGTTCACGGTGCCGCTGATCGGCGACGAATCGCCGGGCGTGTTCCCCTCGCAGGACGGCGGGGTCATGACCTCCGCCCGGCGCCTCGAGTTCCATGAAGACCCCCAGCTCCAGGGCGGCCCGGCGATAGCCGTCGAACGGGCCGCCCGATCTCGGGCAGCGCGGTGATCGCAGCAGATCAGCCAGGTAGTCCCAGGTCAGGTCCCGTAGCCAGCGCTGCGGGATGCTCGTCAGGTCGAAATGGCTCATGCGATGCGGGAACAGCACCCCGAAGTGCTCGGTCTCCAGGAACCCGGCGTCCCTGGCCTCGGCCGGGGTGAAGTAGACGAGTCTCAGCTCGTGCAAGATCTCCTTGGCGATCGCGCCAGTGAACTCCGGGGAGCTGCCGGCCCCGAACTCGAAATCGACCAGCGAGTTCACCTCAAGGGCCCGGCAGGTAGTCACCAGGGCGCGGATCCAGCCAAGGTCCCATCGAGTCGGCCGGGCCCGCTGGGCGTGCACGAACAAGCCCCACTGGATCTCCGCTCTCACCAGCGGACGCAGCCCGCGCAGGTTGACCTGCCCTGGCCACGGCTGCGCGGAGACCGTCTCGCACCAGCGCCGGAACGCCGCCTGGTCGGCGTACTCAAGCGGGACGGGCTTCCCGCACCGCTCATACCGCTGCCACCAGCTCCCCGGCATAGCCGCCCTGCCGGGCGCGCCGTCACGGCGGTAGCGGCTGCTGTGCCAGGCGCACAACCCCAGCGGAGAATCGGCCAGGCTCGGGCAGATGGCCACGCCGCATGACCCGTAGGCGGCGCAGGGCTGCTCCTCGCTCACCCAGAGCGCGAAGTCCGCACCCTGACCTGCCCCACCCGCCTCGTTCCTGCGGAAGGTCCACCTGCTCAGATGCCGCTGGCATAGCCGCAGGTCGCTGTGCGCCGCGGGCCGTCCAGGACAGATCCGGCAGATAGCCTCCCGCGATCCGACCCGCTCATCCAGACCGTCCGCTGCGGTCACGAACGCGGCCATGCCCACGCCGCGCGCGCTCTCGCCGGCCCACTGCCCCTGATGAACCGAGCACAAGTCCGACCCGCCCGCGCGCGGCCGCTCGCAATCGGCGACCACGCAGGCCCACCGGTAGACCGGGTGACCACCCGGAATCGTGATGATGTCGGGCCGGTAGACCGGATCGAATGACGGCCCGGCGATCAACGCGGCCAGGATCTCCAGCCGGTCCCGGCCGACCTGGCCCGGACGATCGGCCAGCAGCGGCCGCAGGTACTCCTGCCGCCTCAACGCACCTCACCCCAGACCGTGCGCAGCGCCGCGTCGAACGCGCTGTCGTGCACGTCGACGTGCGCGTAGATCTCATCGACCACCGCGGTGGAGGCCCACCCGCCCGCATCGCGGGCGATCAGCAGGTCACCGCCCGAAGCCTCAAGAACAGCACTCGTGAACGAGTGCCGGAACTCGTGCGGTTTTACCCTTCCCAGGCCGGCTCGCTCCCCGGCCCGGCCGAGCATCCGCCGCGCTCCCACCGGTGCCCACGGCTGCCCTGCGTTCGCCCCGTGCAGCTGGACCAGCAGCATCCCGTGCCCTGCACGGTCACGGGGATATTCGCTGGTCATGTAGTCGAAGTAGGCGTGCACCATCGCCGGGCTGACCCGCTTGACCAGCCCGCCGGTCACCGTCCCGTCTTCGACCCGCCACGGATGCTTGGTCTTGGCCTCGGCGCCGTTGGGGTTGCCGGGCCGGTGACAGACATGCACGTGCGGGCTCCGGCACTGCCCGCAGGCCGCCCCGTCCCGCAGGTGCAGGTCCACCAGGTGCAGCCCGCACAATTCACCGATCCGCAGGCCCCCGTCGGCCAGCCAGGTCACCGTGACGGCGTCGCGGGCGCTGTTCACCGCGGCCAGCAGCCGCTCTCGTGCCCCGTCCGGGAGCATCTTGGGATGCCGGCGGTGCGGGCCCCGGGGCGCCAGCGGGTTCGCCGGCATCTCGGCCTTCACATGGCCCAGGAACGAGCGAGACCGGTCGGCCCGGGTCGGCAGCCTGCCCCGGCCGAGCTTCCCGCCCAGGTCACTGTTCACCCCGAGCGCAGACTGGTGCAGGTAGAAGCCCTTCAGGCAGGCCGCTGCCGTGGAGAGCGCGGCCCGGCCGTACGGACGCCTGCCGACCCGCCACGGCTCCCCGAGCGGCATCGCGACCTCAGCTCCGACGATCCCCATGTACCGCTCAAGATCGCGTAGCGTCACCGCCCCGAACTCCAGGCACTCCCGCTCCAGCCACCGCAGATGATCGACGAGCAGATAGGCATAGGTCCGCTGAGTACCCGACCCCTCGTGCCGACGCAGGAACCGGTCCGCCTCCGGATGCTCCGTCCCCTCCGGCCAGACGATCGTCCACGATCGCCGCCCGTTCCCCCTCGTCAGCTTCTGCACCCTGAGCTGACCGATCACCACTTGCCGAGCCACATGCCCTCCGAACTGATACCTGCGAACAGGGCGGACGTCCCGGCCTAAGTCGGTAAATGATCACGGAACGTCCCGGAACGCAAACCAGACGGACATCAAGAACAGCTGTGACTACGGTCGGTAAAATCGACCAG
>JBKQQQ010000861.1:0-3874 GCA_052144275.1 Streptosporangiaceae bacterium | reverse complement strand
GCTGCAGCTGTGGTACGACGACCCGCTGCCCGATGCCGGCCATCGCCCGTTCGCGGTCCGGTACATCGAGGAACTGAAGGGCATTCACTGGTCCGTGTCACTCACGCGGATCAAGACCGACATCTGCCTTGGCCGGCATCGCGAGGTGATCGCCGAATTGGAAGAGCTCACGCGGCAGCGGCCTAACGAGGGTGAGGTCTGGATGCTGCGGGCCATTGCCTTGTACCGGAGCGATCGCATACCTGAAGCGGTCGAGGTCTGCCAGCTGGCCATCGCCGCCCGGGAAGGAAAGGGCATCGAGGCTCGCCGCTTGCAAGACCTCCAGCATGCGATACTGACGGAAACCGCGCCTGTTCGCGGCCCCCTGGGCTGGTTAACCGCGAAAAAACGGTGACGGCGTCGCCATACCGGCTGGACACGGCATCCGGGATAAACCCTTTATTCCGAACGGTCCTGGTGCACGTGGACGTGTCCGCTTTCACCCTGGATGACGTCGCCGATCAGGGCGGCGGGCAGTTCCTGCGCCCGCAACTCGCTCAGCAGCGCGGGCGCCGCGGCCTCCGGCGCGGCCAGCAGCAGGCCGCCGGAGGTCTGGGCGTCGTGCAGCAGCACGGCCAGTTCGGCCGGGATGGCGGCGTCCAGGACCGCCCAGCCGCGCATGCGTTCGGTGTTGGCCCGGGTCCCGCCGGAGATGAAGCCGGCCGCGGCCAGCTCCGCGGCGCCCGGCAGCAGGGGGACCGCGGCGGCGCTGATCCGCGCCGCGGCTCCGCTGGCGGCCAGCATCCGGTGCAGGTGGCCGAGCAGACCGAACCCGGTCACGTCGGTGGCCGCCCGCACCCCCGCCGCCAGCGCCGCCTGGCTCGCGCCCGCGTTGAGCAGGGTCATGGACGCCACCGCGGCCTGGATCGCCTCGGCTGGGGCGGCGCCGCGCTTGAGCGCGGTGGCGATCACCCCGGTGCCGATCGCCTTGGTGAGGATCAGCTGGTCCCCCGGCGCCGCGCGGTCGATGGTCATCAGCCGCCCGGGGTCGGCCAGCCCCACCACGGCCAGGCCGTACTTGGGCACCGGATCGTCGATCGTGTGCCCTCCCGCCACGAAGCACCCGGCTTCGGCGGCCACCTGCGCGCCGCCGCGCATCACCTGGCCGAGGATGGCGATGTCGAGCCCGTCGCCCGGCCAGGCGGCCAGGTTGACCGCGAACAGCGGCCTGCCGCCCATCGCGTACACGTCGGACAGCGCGTTCGCGGCCGCGATCCGGCCCCAGTCCTCCGGGTCGTCCACGATCGGGGTGAAGAAGTCCGTGGTCAGCACCAGCGCGCGCTCGTCGTCCAGGCGGAGCACCGCCGCGTCGTCGCCTTCGGCCGCGCCGATGAGCAGGTCGCCCGAGGCGGGGCCCATGGCCGGGACGCCGTCGCCCATGCTGGCGAACAGCGCCTCCAGCTTGGCCAGCGGCAGCTTGCACGCGCAACCCGCGCCGGGCGACAGCGACGTCAGCCGGGGAGCGGCCTGGGTCTGAGCCTGGGTCTGGGTCTGGTCAGCCATCACCCTCGCCACTGTAGCGGCGTGGGCCGGTTACCAGGCGGCGGTGGAGGTCTGCGGGGTCCACGGGATCGGCGTGTAGGTGCTCCCGTGCAGGATCCCCGCGCTCGTCCCGGGCCGGGCGTAGCTGACGACCAGCACGCCCCCGGTGGCGTTGGTGTACAGCACCTGCTCGTACTCGCCCACGACCTTCAGGTTGTTCAGGGTCGCCGTCACCTGGCCGGTGGCCGCCGAGACCTTCACCAGCGCCTCGCCGACGCTGACGCCGCCCGTGAGCCGGTCCGCCACGAGCTCCTCGACGATCAGGACCGTCCGGCCGTCGGGCGTGATGATCGCGCCGCGCCAGTCCGGGCCGCTGTCACTGGATCCGCCCGGCCAGCCGGCGACGAGCTTGCTGTCGGCCAGCAGGTCCGAGCCCGGAGCGGTGGTATCGAGGAGCCGGACCGCGCCTGCCCCCTGCAGCGACTGGCCGGGCCCGACGAACGTGACGTACCGCCCGCCGGCGGTCCAGGACAGCGCGTCCACGTTCACGCCGCCGAAGCCGAGCCCGCCGCTGCCGGGGAAGCAATGGCTGCAGGTCTTGAAGCTCCAGGCTCGTTTGGTCCCGGTCAGCAGGTTGAGCACGTAAAGCTGGGAACTGAAGAGTACGCTGCCGACGTCCGCGGCCAGCGAGGTGCCGTCCGGCGACAGGGCCATGTCGTGCACGGTGTCGCCGGCCGGGATGAATCCGGCCGGCAGGGCCTGCAGGGACGCGCGGCCGCCGGGAGTGGCGCTAGCTGGGTCGATGTGCAAGAGGAAGAAACGCGCCCGGGGAGCGTAGCCGAGGCGCGTCCTCGGCGCTCGGCCGGTCGCCGAGCATGAGGTAGGCCAGGCGGATCAGGGCCACGGCATGGCTCTGGTACAGCGCCCCGACGGCCGCCGCCGCGCTGTCGCCGGCGTGCGGCATTACTGGCCAGCGGAGGGCCGCCGCGCCGGCCAGGTCATCAGACTCCATGTAACTAAGACGTCCGACACCCGTCGTTGCTGCTTCACCACTTCACTACGGACCGCATCGGCTGACATTGGTTAAGGTGAAGTAGACATGTCTCCGATGAGCCAGCCGGCCGGTGCCGCAGGCGAGCCCGCAAAGCACAACTTCGTTGTAGTCGCGAGCCGACTGCCGGTCGACCGGGTCGAGGGCCCGGACGGCGAGCAAGAGTGGCGGACGAGTCCCGGTGGCCTGGTGACCGCCCTGGAACCCGTCATGCGCGAGGCCGGGGGCGTATGGATCGGCTGGTCGGGCGATGCGGGCCCGGCTCCAGGCCCGTTCGAGGCCGACGGCCTGCACCTGGTCGGGATGGGGCTTTCCGAGGCCGAAGTCCGCCACTACTACGAGGGCTTCTGCAACGCGACCCTGTGGCCGCTCTACCATGACGTCATCGCCCCGCCTCAGTTCCATCGCCGCTGGTGGGACGCGTACGTGACGGTCAACCGGCGGTTCGCGCAGGCAGCGGCCGAACAGGCCGCCCCAGGCGCAACCGTCTGGGTCCACGACTACCAGCTCCAGCTGGTGCCGCGGATGCTGCGCGAGCTGCGCAGCGACGTCCGGATCGGCTTTTTCAACCACATACCGTTCCCCGGCTACGAGATCTTCGCCCAGCTTCCGTGGCGCCGGCAGGTGGTCCAGGGCCTGCTCGGCGCCGACTTGCTGGGCTTCCAGCGCCGGGCCGACGCGACCAACTTCCTGCGGGCCTGCCGCCGGGCCGTCGGCCTCACCACCAAGGGATCGACCGTGCGGGTCGACGAACCAGGCGGGGCGCGCGAGATCCAGGCGGCCGCGTTCCCGATCTCGATCGACGCGGCCGGCCTGACCGAGATCGCCCGGCGTGAGGACGTCAGGAAACGCGCGCGGGAAATCCGGCACGCCCTCGGCGAGCCCGCCCTCGTCCTGCTGGGCGTGGACCGGCTCGACTACACCAAGGGCATCCTGCACCGCTTGCGGGCCTACGGCGAGCTGCTCAACGACGGCCGGCTCGGGCCGCGGGTGGTCCTCGTCCAGGTGGCCAGCCCGAGCCGGGAACGGGTCGAGGCCTACCGGACGCTCCGCGACGAGGTCGAGGTGATCGTGGGCCGGATCAACGGCCAGCATGGGGATTTGGGCTACTCCCCTGTGGATTACCTGCACCAGTCCTTTCCCCGCGAGGAGATGGCCGCGCTCTACCTGGCCGCGGACGTCATGCTGGTGACCCCGCTGCGAGACGGCATGAACCTGGTGGCCAAGGAGTACGTGGCCGCCCGCTACGACGAAGGCGGCACGCTCGTGCTGAGCGAGTTCACCGGCGCGGCCGACGAGCTA
>JBKQQQ010000860.1:0-4333 GCA_052144275.1 Streptosporangiaceae bacterium | reverse complement strand
CCAGCACCCGCTCGCAGGCGGCCAGGGTCTGCGCGAACAGCGGGATCGCCTCCGCGGCCCGGCCCGCCGCCGCGTAGGCGAGAGCGAGGTTGTTCCGCGAGCCCAGGGTGTCGGGGTGGTCCGGGCCCAGCACCCGCTCCCGGGCGGCCAGGGTCTGCTCGTGCAACCGGATCGCCTCCGCGGCCCGCCCTGCCGCCCGGTAGGCGAGGGCAAGGTTGTTCCGCGAGCCCAGGGTGCCGGGGTGATCCGGGCCCAGCAGCCGCTCCCGGGCGGCCAGGGTCTGCTCGTGCAGCGGGATCGCCTCCGCGGTCCGGCCCGCCTCCTGGTAGGCGGCGGCGAGGTTGTCGCGCGAGGTCAGGGTGTCGGGGTGGTCCGGGCCCAGCACCCGCTCCCGGGCGGCCAGAGTCTGCTCGTGCAGCGGGATCGCCTCCGCGGTCCGGCCCGCCTCCTGGTAGGCGATGGCGAGGTTGTTCCGCGAGCCCAGGGTGCCGGGGTGGTCCGGGCCCAGCAGCCGCTCGGAATCGGCGACCAGCGGCTCACCGACCGCAATGGCCTGCCGCGCGCTGTCACCCAGTTCACCCAGGTGATACAGCGCATCAAGCCGGAGGCGCAGCAGCGTCCTGGCCAGCTCATCATCACCGTCGGCTGCGGCTCCGGCCGCGCTTTCCCACAATGCCAGCACCTGCTCAGCGAAGTCCCGGATGGCACGGCGATCCTGTGACCCCTCGACCGCGTGGGTGCGCGCGGCCAGCACCGAGGCCGCCGTCCGGCATATGGTCACAAGGCGGCCCTGTTTGGCCAGCCTGTCGCGGACCACCCGCCCGACCAGGCGGTGCACGATCACCGCCTGGCCGTCAATGCTGAAAGTCAGCAGTGAACCCTCCGCCAGCTGCCCCAGCGCCCCATCGACCCCTGCGGCACCCACGCTGGCGGTCTGGCCGCTGGCCAGCACGCCCGCCTGTCCGGCGGCATACAGCAGATCCCGCCGCACACCCGCCGCCGACAGCACCGCCAGCAACTCGATCACATGGGCACAAACGCTCGCCCGGTCACCCGCCCCGGCCGCCCCGAGGGACAGCAGCACCGCCTCCGCCACCCCATGCGGATACGGCTGCCCTGGCTCCCGGATCAGGTACTCCGCTACGGGGAACGCCTTCAGCCGCTCCAGATACGTCCCATACGACAGGTGCTGCCCGGCGATCACCGCCGCCGCCTGCGCCAGCCCCAGCGGCAGATACCCGAGCTCCCCGGCCACCGCCCCGGCTCCTGTAGGGTCGTCCAGGCCGGTCCGCTCCGCCAGGAACGCCCGCGCCTCCACCGGGGTGAACACCTCCACCCCCACCCTGGCCCCCAGGCTCACCACCGACTGCCGGTTACTGGTGATCACTACCCGGGTCGTCCCGCCTGCCGGAAGATACGGTCGCAGCACATCCGCATCCGTGGCGTTGTCGAACACCAGCAGGCACCGGTCCCCGCCAGCCTCCAGCCAGCGCCGCACCAGCCGGCCCGCATCCTCGCCGCCGTCACCAGGCAGGCCTACCGCCCCCGCCACTGCGGCCAGGCCAGCCAGCAGGCTCCCGGCGTCTTCCGCGTTCACCCAGGCCACCAGCCGCCAGCCCTCAGCCAGCTTCACCCGCGCGTACGCCGCCGCCAGCTGCGTCTTGCCCACCCCGGGCATTCCCGTGACCGCCTGCACGACGGACACACCCAGGCCGGACCGGTCCAGCTCTGCCAGCAGGTCAGACCTTGGCTGAAACCCCGGCGGCTGCTGCGGGATATCACCGGCCACCACCGGGCCATTCCCCGCCCGGCCAGCAGCCCCAGAAGACGGCGGCGCGATCTCAGGCGCCGGCGGCTGGGTAGCAGGGGTGGCGCTGTACTGGTGGATGACGGTCATGTCGCCGCCGGAGGTATAAGCGTCCCGCCCAACCCGCGCATCCTGCCGCAAGCGGCCATCCCCGGCATCCCGCGGACGGCGCGCCCAGGCGGCCATGCCCACTGCCGCAATAACCGCCGCCAGCACGAACGAGAACACCCCAGCCAGCGCCGTCAGGCGGCCAAACAACGCCGAATTCCCCGTCGCCGTCGCCCAGACCCCGAACGCCACCCCGGCGGCAGCCACAACCACCGCCAGGACCGTGACAGCCACCCGGCTCGGCAGCCCCCGGCTCGACGATCCTGACAACCCCCCACCACCGCCCATCGCGAGCCCAGAAAACGCATCGCGCGCGATCCCGCCACTCATCATGCCGTAACAACACAACCACGCGCACGCACGGAAGCTGACGAGCTGCCGAACCGGATTGCACGGCAGGCACCCGCGAATTAAGAGACCGCCGCCATGCGTTTCCCGCATGCCTACCGGAGTCCCGTATGTGATGCTCACCGGGGATGCCCGTTCGCGCTCTAACTACGAAGGGCCGGTGTCTGCATGGGACGCAAACACATGACAGTGATGCAGATTATTGGGCTTCGCCCAGGTCAGGACCCTGCTCATGTCCCCGAGCGTGTCTGCTCGTCCCCAGCTGTCCGGCCGGGTTGCTGTAGTCTCCCGCTGTACGCCCGTGCCGTGCATATACCGGCCGCGGACCGCCGACAAACCGGACCCTAGCCAGTTCGTACCGTTCCCTGTGGCGCAGCCAGCGTTGGCGGCCTGGCAGTCCGGTAATGGCGCAATGCAAGCTCGGCCGACCCGGCTGCGGCCGGTGGCGAGGGAGCCGCGCGCGGCAGCAGCCGCGGCGTCCGTAGGGCCTGCGTCCGGAGGAGGCGAGCGAAGCTGATGTGACGCCAATCACGATGCAATTTCTCCGCTAGCGGATGAACTCCGCCACCGCCGCGTGCTTACGCGCCGCCGCGTGCGCCTCGATGCGGTCCCAGGCCGCGACCGCCCCGGCCACCTCGTCATCGCAGGCACCCTCGTACCGGTCATCCTCCCCGGCCGCCTCGGCCGCGAACCCGGCCAGCGCGTTACACCCCGGCATGACATCCAGCAGCATCCCCGCGGCGAACCCCGCCGCCCGGGACGGGTACTCCCCCGGAGCCCGCCGCGCCGATCCCGGCTGGCCCGGGCCGCGCCGCGCCAGGCCGACCGGTTGCCCGCCGGCCAGCCCCAGCCGGGCCGCCCGGGCGCACGCCGCCGCCTCCTCCGCGGTGATCCGCCGGCACTCGGCCACGATCGCGTCCAGGTCGTACTCCCACGCCCCCGGCAGCCCATACGGGTCGGGTTCCTCCTCATCGGGATCCGGCGGCTCGTCCCGGCCGGCCTGAGAGTCGCACCACGCCAGCCACTCCTCCCCGGTCATCGGGTCCGGGGTCGGCACTGGCTCGCGGGCGGGATCCTCGTCCCGCCCGGATCCCGCGGAAGCCGGCCCTCGACGCATGCGCCACCACCGTTCGGAGGAAAGATCTTCTATAGAACATCATAGCGAATTTAGCCTGGCCATACCAGGGAATTAACTAATATTCGAATAAATTTACTAGAGTGATCATTGTGAAAACCGGGCCTTTGAGACGGTCCGCCTGGATGTACCGTGAGGAGGACATCTGGGCCTACCCCAGCCGTAGCCGACTCATAGCACGAGATGGCGGCGCAGTCGCCCGACGGCCTTTATCACCAGGACGGCCGGCGGCGCGGATCTCGACGAGCTCGCCACGCCCTCGCAACCGCGCCAGCGGCAACACCGGGTCGGCACGGCTGCCGATCACCAGGTGAATCTGCGGGGGTAGATTCTCCAGCAGGAAGGCCATCCCGTCCTGCACGTCGCGCGCGTCGATGACATGGTAGTCGTCGAGCACCAGCACGACATCGTTCGAGATGGCGTCGAGGTCGTTGAGCAGAGTGACAAGGCCCGCCTCACTCGGCGGCTGGGGCGATTGCAGGAGCGAGAGCGCACTTGCACCAAACCCGCGCGCCCCCGTATTCAGCGCGGCGACAAGGTACGTCCAGAACAACGCGGGATCGTTGTCGCGCTGGTCGAGCGAGAGCCACGCCACGGACCGCCCATCGGCCGGAGCGGCTGCCAGCCACTCCGCCAGCAGGGTCGTCTTACCGAACCCGGCCGGAGCCGACACAAGTGTCAGCGCCGACTCCGCCCCGCGGCTCAGGCGAGCGCATCTGCGCGCGACGCCGAGACTCGAGCCCTTGCGCCTAGCGCAGACCGCTAATCGCGCCGAGGTGGCGGTCGCGCAGCTCGATGATTGTCTTCTTGCGGGTGGAGACCAGCAGGTCAGGTGAGCCCAGGTGAACGTCCGGGTAGGCATGGGCGGCCGGGAGCCCGGCCGCGCGCATGACCTGGAAGCCGCGTTCTGGGATGCCCGACTGGCTCAGGCTGAA